>JAKBQO010000148.1 GCA_021835185.1 Thermoplasmata archaeon | reverse complement strand
TTGATGACAATCTATTCTCCGGGTGGAAAAATGAATTATGAATTCTCCAAAGATACCAGGAGGAATATTATTAATTCCATAGAGAGCAAGACATATGAGGTAACCATAATAGGTGGTGGAATAACCGGAGCCGGAATTGCAAATATACTGGCAGAAAACGGTGTGAGCACATTGCTGGTTGAAAAAAACGATTTCTCTTCAGGCACCAGTTCCGGGTCATCAAAACTTATCCATGGGGGATTAAGGTATCTTCAGAATGGTAGATTTCTGGAGGTTTTTCGACTTTTAAAGGAGAGAAATTATCTTATTGGGCATACTGACATAGTGAGGCCTATAGAATTTCATATATTTACCGGAAAGAAGATGTGGAACAGAATAGAACTTGGAATAGGGATGTCGCTTTACAATTTATTGTCCGGAAAATTCCCATTGACCAGACATGTAAGAAATACTGGAACTTATCCAGACGGAATAGATGGATACTATAGCTATATGGATGGAATTACTGTGGACTCAGAACTTGTAATTTATAACATAGTTTCAGCCCAGAGGCACGGAGCCTCATGCTTAAACTACATGGAAGCAAAAGAAATAAAAAAATCCAATGGAGGTTACAGTATTACAATTTATGATAATATTTCAGGAACATATAAAACAATTTACTCCAGAATAGTTATAAATGCAGCGGGACCCTGGGGGAACAGGCTATTAGAGATAGCAGGAATCCCAACAGAACAAAATTTCAGGCTCAGCAAGGGAATTCATATTGTTTTTCCCTTTTCCATATGGGGAAGAAAAAATGCGGCTGTTATAAAATCCCTTATTGATGGCAGGCAGCTTTTTATTATACCTTCAGGCGAGGTAGCCTATGTGGGAACAACTGATAAATTTACAGATAATCCTGATGATTTTTCCATCAATAAGGAAGATATCAGGTACCTGGTTGAAAGCATAAGTCCATTCTTCCCAGAATTTAAAGAAGATAAAATTATTGCTGCTTTCTCAGGAATAAGAGTTTTGCTGGGTACTGGAAATGACCCGGGAAAGATATCAAGGGATTTCAAAATATCGGTGATTGATAATTTCATTTCCGTACTTGGCGGCAAAATAACCGATTACAGGGTAGGTGCCAGAAAGACTGCTAAAATTGTTTCAGGTATATTGAACAAACCACTGAAAATAAAGAATATGCCATACATAGATTATTCAAGGAAATCTCAGAGCTATATACTTACTGACAAGGGGGTAAACCACAAGAACTACATAGATTATTCAAAGAAGTCTCAGAGCCTGGAGGAAATAATAAAATACGAATGCCCGGTAAAACCCGAGGATATTATAAGGCGGAGACTGGCCTTAAGCATTTATTCACTGGATCTGGGGAAATCACTGGAGGAAAAAATTTATACATTAATGGAGGTGAGCCATGAGGATCCACATACTGGGAAATGAATATGCTGGTTCCGGAAATGCGGGCAGGATAATGGAGGAGATCCGCTTATTGCTGAATAATCATGAAGTAACCTCATCATACACAGAAAAAAACCCGGGGAATTTTATTAATTTCATTGAAAAGAATTTGGATATAAAATATCTTATTACAGTTGGGGGCGATGGAACTATAAATTATGCAGTACAGGCTCTGGCTGGAAAAGACATAGTTCTGGTTCCAGTTCCCGCTGGCACGGGTTCTGACTTGTCCAGAACAATCGGGCGTGTAAATATTAAAGAAATTCCGGAGATTATCTCCACTGGAAAATTCAGAAATATAGATCTAGGCCTGGTTCATATAAACGGAGAATCCAGATATTTTATAAATATCATGGAATCAGGGCTCGGTGGCATGGTAATGGAAAGAGTCAATTCCATCAGGCATAGAAGTGGATTAACCTTTATTCACGCGATACTTTCGTGTATTATGAAAATGAAGCCGGTCATGTCGGATATAGAAATTGAAAAGGAAATTTTTCATGAAAATATCATAGATATAATAATTGCAAACGGCCAGTATTATGGGAAGGGTATACATGCATCACCTGAATCCCTGATAGATGATGGATTTCTTGATGTACATATAATAAAATACATGCCAAAAATCAGAATTTTATTTAAATTGTTGTCTCTGCGTAATGGTACATACATAAGGGATAAATATGTAATAAATAGAAAGGCTAAAAAAATCAGCGTTAACTGCAACAGCATTGTGGAAATAGATGGAGAAACAATTAATGCCAACACTTTCTCTATTGAATCCTGCCACAATGCCCTGAAGCTTTTCCAGGAATCAGGCAATATATCATTAAACAAACTTAAATAGAATTTTGAACTAAATATGGCATAAGAAAAATTCAATGAATATGGATGGGATAATTATGTATGATATAAAAGATAAAGTATGTATTGTAACAGGATCTGGAAGGGGAATCGGAAGATCAATTGCAATTAAACTTGCAGAGGCTGGGGGGAAGGTTGTGGTCAATGTCAGGAAGCATGTGGATGAAGGTATGGAAACATTGAAAGAAATAAACAGCGTTTCAGAGGGAATTCTTGTTGTTGCAGATGTTTCCACCGGAGAGGGCAGAAAAAGAATTTTCAGCGGCACGAAAGAAAGATTTGGAAATCCAAATATTCTGGTCAATAATGCAGGTGTTGGTTTTCTGGAACCATTCGGAAGCATAGATGAAAATCATCTTCAGGCAATGTTCAGTACCAATCTATTTTCACCCATATGGCTTTCAAAAGAATTCATGAATATTTCACAAAAAGGCGTCATAATAAATATGGCATCACTGGCTGGAATATCTCCCTTTCCAGGATTATCCCTGTACGGTATGACCAAGGCAGCACTGATAAGCCTGACAAAATCTCTATCCCTGGAGCTGGCTCCATACAATATAAGAGTCAATGGAGTCGCACCCGGGGTTGTTAAAACAAGGATGGGAGACAGTTTGCTAAAAATAATGGATCTGAATGAACAGGATTTTGCCAAAAAATTCACCCTGACTGGAAAGCTAATAGATCCGGATGAGGTTGCAGATACCGTTCTTTATTTAATCAGGAACGAATCAATGACCGGACAGGTTATAACCATAGATTCCGGTGGAGAACAGATGGCCACAGATTACTTCAGGTAGGGTTCTAAGGTTCAAACAATAATATTAATATAGGGATAAAGAGTATATTTATCATGTGCTTTTTTAACAGGTCAATGCTAGGTATAGAATTTAATGGTTCAAGAATGGATTGGAGGCGTGTAAATGTGGTATTTTAGATCCCCTCAAGTTATATTTGGAGAAGATTCACTTTCATTTCTTGAATCACTGTCAATAAAAAAAGCAGTAATAGTGACAGATAAAAACATCAGGAAAGCTGGCCTTGTTGACATAGTTAAGGGCAATATGCCTGATACTGAGATATTAATAGTGGACGATATTCCCGAGGAGCCAAAATACAGGGATATGGCAAAACATTTAGATGATATTAATAATTTTTCACCGGAATATTTTATATCTATAGGAGGAGGATCTGTTATAGACAGTTCAAAAATTTTATTCTTTAAATATGAACGTCCCGATCTTGAATTCTATGATGTAACCCCCCTGGTAAAACTCAATTTGAGAAAAAAGAGTCGGCTAATTGCAATTCCAACCACCAGTGGAACCGGATCAGAATGCACCTGGGCCGCAATGGTTTCTGATGAAATGGAAGTAAGAAAGGATGAATTAGCATCTCCAGAAATAATGCCTGACTATGCTATACTGGATCCACAAATGGTGAAATCCCTGCCGAAAGCACAGACAATAAATACTGCAACCGACGCAATCACCCACGCTATAGAGGGATATACAAGCAGGTGGAGCAATCCATATTCTGATGCCATGGCAGAAAAAGCTATTGATCTTATCATCCCATCTATTGTTAAACTGGTAAAAAATCCGGAAAATATGGAGATGAGAAACAATATGCATATTGGAGCATCTATGGCAGGCCTGTCATTTTCCAATTCACAGATTGGGCTTGCACATGCTCTAGGGCACTCTCTGGGAGCCATTTTCCATGTAGTCCATGGAAAATCGGTCGGGGTAGTTCTTCCAAGTGTTATAAGGTTCAATTATGATTCTGTGCGTGAAAAATATAACCGGCTTAATAACATAATTCCTGAGGAATACAGAGAAAAAACTCTGGATCAATCCATAGTTCATATATTCAGGGATATAGGACAGGCCACCAGGATCTCCGAAGCAGGCCTAGATGAGAAAAACTTTAACGACAACCTGGATAAACTGGTAAACCTGGCATCTGAATCTACAGGGATAATAACAAATCCGGCAGATGCAGGTATGGATGATATAAGGAACCTGTTCATAAGCTCGTGGTAAGTTGATTTATATCAGAATTTTA
>JAKBQO010000147.1 GCA_021835185.1 Thermoplasmata archaeon | reverse complement strand
TAATTTTTATGATTAAAAACGATGAATTGTCCATTAAAATAATGGAATCAAGATTATTATTTAATAAAAAGATTAATGAAAGAATCATAGATTTTATTAACATGGGTAAATCACGAAATGATTCTTTATTTATAGAATTGTCCTTCTGCATTCTTACTGCAAATACATCGGCTGAAATGGGCATCAGAACTCAGAGAATTATTATGGACGGTTTTATTGAGTATAGCAGGGAACAGTTAAGCGAGGAATTAAAAAAGGCAAAGTATAGATTTTACAATAAACGGGCAGATTATATTGTCAACGCAAGATTCATAAGAAAAAATCTTAAAAAACTTATCAGTACCATGGATCATTTTACACTCAGGGAATATTTGGTAAACAATGTCAAAGGACTTGGATACAAAGAAGCATCACACTTCCTGAGAAACATAGGAATATTTGATTTTGCAATCCTGGACAAGCATATTATACAGCTTTTAATGGATTATGGATATATAAAAGATGTGAAATTAAATTCAAGGGCAGACTATCTGGAGAAGGAGCAGATATTCAATTCCATGGCTGAGATGTATAATCTGCAACCAGGAATACTGGATCTCTATTTATGGCAAATTGCAACAGGCAAGATACTGAAGTAATAATTCAATTTTTGATAGCATCTATCTTTTTCAAGTCCTTTTCGGTTGAATAATATGACCTGTATCCCTTGGATGTCATAATTGATGCAGCATATGCACTGTTAAGCCCCTTTTTGCAATAGAAAAAATAATTTTTATCCCGGTTTGCAGATAAAGCCAATGAATCAATTTCACCTACAGGCATATTCAGTGCCCCGGGAATGTGCCATTTCATATAATCGTCATTGCCTCTTAAATCAATGATTATGCTGTTGTCTGGTATGCTGTCAACCTTGCTGCTCTGTATGGAATTTATATACCCGTCGATCTGGTCCTTCTTGATGGTTATAATCTCGTGGAAATTTTTTTCCAGTGGAAATTTTTCGGTTTCAGACTTCAAATCCCTGTATGCCGTATTAATCCCGGGATTTTTCGAGAAAAGTGAGCAGAACTCACCTATGGATTCTTCCATGTAAAGCCCTTTTGCCCTTGAATAATTTATTGTTTCTTCCTTGTCAAAGCCTATTAAAGGGCGGAATATGGGCATACGTATATCCTGTGAAAGGGATTTCAGGTTTTTAGGGATCTGTGAAGATACCTGGCCGATAGATTCTCCTGTTATTATGGCGTCATAATCATTTTCATGACAAAGATTTTCCGCGTATGAATAAAGAAGTTCCTTGAAGATAAGGTTTGCATATTTTTGCTCAGGGTTATGCAAAATCTCTGTTATCATGGATGTTCCGTCGAGTATGAATATATTGCTGTTATACCCATGGGAGTATTTAAACAGGAGATTTCTGGCAGATTTAAGCATATAAAGTGTATCAGAGGGATGTGCAAGTGAACAAAAAAGCAGGTCTGTTGCCATGCCGCGCTTCATAACCATAAATGTGGCTACAGGTGAATCAATTCCGCCTGAGAAAAGCGAAATGGCTTTACCCTCGGATTTTAATGGCAATCCACCAGGCCCCTCTATTTTCTCTGTAAAGGTGTAAAAATTTTTGTCACGTACTTCTATGTACAAAGGTGCTGATGAGTTTTCAAGGTCGACGCCTGCTGAATTTTCATAAAGTGCATTTCCTATTGCTATTTCAAGATCTTTGGATGTGAAATTATGGGTGCCTTTTCTTGTTACCCTGACAGCAAATGTTCTGTTTTTTACATAGTCTGTGTATTTTTCCTTACATCTGTATACTATGTCCTTAACATCATTGAATGTATATTCATTTGCTGGAGAGAATGATTTTATGCCAAAAATATAGGGCAGAATATTCATTAATTCTGGATTATCGGAATATAGATATATCCTCCCGTCACTTTTTTTGTATTTGAGATTGGAACTGCCTGGCAATGCGGAAATTATATTTTCAACAAGAAGTTTTTCCATAATTCTTCTTGTCTTATTTCCCTTAAGGCCTATCTCAGAATACCTTACAATGAACATTGATAACATATATTTATTTGCTATTTATGCGTTGCTTTCCAAAAGTATCGCTAAAATATTTAATATAGAATGAAATAGAACTGACATGGAAACAATAAAAATAGTAGGATTTGGAGGTAGCTTCAGAAAGGAATCATATAGCAGGTATTTGCTTGAGAATGCCGTTAACCTAATGCCAGAAAATTCTAAACTTGAAATACTGGATATATCCAATTTTCCAACAATGAACCAGGATGAGGAAAATAATTATCCGGAGAATGTCAGGAAATTTAAAAAACAGATAAGGGAATCAGATGGAGTTTTAATAGTCACACCAGAATACAACTATTCAATCCCTGGATATCTGAAAAATGTTTTGGATGTTGCTTCCAGACCTTACGGAGACAATCCATTTGACGGTAAGCCTGTGGCAATCATGAGTTCATCCATAGGAATGCTTGGTGGATCCAGAGCACAGTACCATTTAAGACAGGTATGCGTATTTCTTAATATGATTCCTGTGAATACACCAGAAGTTTTTATGACCTTTGCCCAGCAGAAATTTGACGAAAAGGGAAAGCTAAAAGATGACATGACTGCAAAATTTGCAGGGCAGTTGCTGCAAAATCTTGTAAATCTGGCAATACAGCTTAAAAAATAATTATTTTTAAATTTCTTAAATTGACATGTTTTTATACCATTTTATAATTATTATTTCATGATAGTAGCTGATGTTACGTTTTATCCTATTGGCAGGGGAGTATCCGTGGGAGATACAATTAGAAAAGTTGTCGACCGCATGAAAAATAATAATTCTATTCAATGCTATCCAAATAGCATGGCCACAGTAATAGAATGCGAAAGCATTGACGTACTCATGGATGCCGTGAAAGATGCAGAAAAATTTATTGAAAATCTTGGTTTTCCAAGAGTTGAGACAATATTGCGCATAGACAATAGAAATGATGTTGATAATTCTGTTAAAAGAAAAATTAAGTATGTCGAATAAAAATATTATGGTTTAAAGGTTCCAGAGACAACCCATGGCGGTTCTGTTCCCAGTGGTTCCATGCCAGACACTTTGCTGTCCTCAAGAAGCTTTTCATTTACCTCAATCCCGAGTCCAGGTTTTCCAGATAACTGTATACTTCCATTTTTAACGGAGTATCCTGAAAACAAGTTCTTCTTCCATGCTGGCCATGATTCCTCAAAGCTTTCCTGTATGAGGAAATTTGGAAGTGTGTAGTCTACATTTACGGTGGCAGCTGTCTGCACTGGGCCAAAGGCATTGTGATATGCCACTGGAACTCCAAAAGATTCTGCTATGGCCGCTATTTTCTTGGCTTCAAGAATGCCCTTGGAATTTGTGAGGTCGGGCTGGATAACGTCCACCATTCCACCGGAAACATACCTTGCAAAATCCTCTTTGTTAAGCAGTCTTTCCCCAAGAGCCACTGGTATATTGACTTTACTCCTGAATTCACGGAGGGAATTTTCCAGTTCTGGATGAACCGGTTCCTCGATGAAGAGCGGATTATATTCTTCCAGGGCCTTTCCCGCACTTATTGCATATTTAGGAGAGAATCGTCCATGGCACTCTATAAGCAAATCTATTTTATCTCCGAGGCTTGATCTCATCTGCGCTACTATTTCCGCTGATTTTTTTATCCCTTCCTCATTAATTTTGTCATAATTGTTGCCAAAGGGATCAAATTTAAATGCGGAATATCCAATAGAAACAAGTGATTTTGCCTTGGAAACAAAATCTTCAGGTGACACACAATCGGAATACCAGCCATTGGCATATGCCCGGATTTCATCATTGAATTTACCACCTAATAAATTGTATACCGGTGAACCCAGATTTTTCCCTATGAGATCCCAGGATGCAATTTCAAAGGCGCTTAATGCTGCTGTTTCTTCCACCGATTTGGTTACATAAAAAGCATTTTTATAATAATCCCTCAAATTCTTTTCTATATTAAAATAATTCTTGTTCTGAAATATCCTTGCAACCTCGTTCATGCTTTCCTTAACGGGTAGGGTCATCATTGTTGTAGGCGCCTCACCAAAACCCACTCTGCCTTCGGAAGATGTAAGTTTTAGGATAAGTATTGTAGAACTCCATGGAGATGATTTTTCCTCTGAAGATCCCAATTCATAAATTTCAATATCCTTTATAGTTTCCATGGGGAAATAATCGTATGATTCTTATTAATTTTTCCGATGTGGGAATATATTATTAATCGAATGGAAATATTTAAATAAAATTAATATATATATATATATATTATGAAACAGAGATATATAATGTTGATATCTGTAGCCATAGTAGCTTTGTTTATAATGATGGCATTTTCAGATTCTGTTTA
>JAKBQO010000146.1 GCA_021835185.1 Thermoplasmata archaeon | reverse complement strand
GGGAGCCATATTAAAATACAATGGAATGAGCAATACCATCTCTATGATTGCCCCTATTATGCTTGCCTCCCTTATCTTTTTAAAGTAAGCCATAGATATAAGCGGTATTGCCAGTATAAGAATTTCATAAATCATCCTCTCAACTCCTCCACAGGCTTATGCTCCGTTTTTTCAATGCTAATTATGGAAAATATAACAACAAGTACCAGCACATCAAGAAATACGCTGCTCTCAATTATAATTGGAACCGGCAGTATGAATGTACCGAGAAGTATCAGGGAATTTTCCTCTTCAATGTATCCAAGTATCTGGGCCACCGTCCTTCTCCTTGAAGCTATTACGAAGAGCCCCTGGAAGAAAAGTAGAAGAGGAAACAGGATTATATCACTGTCAGGAAATATGTGCGACCTTATATGTATAAATGATATGGAATAGACAATGAATATTGAAATTACTATAAATGCCAGGTCAATCAGCAAATAATATGTAGTAGGCAGCTTTGATTCGTAGAGATAATTCTTGTTCTTCGGTATCTTTGACACCAGGAAATATGTAACAAGCACAGTCCTGAGCAGAATAACCAGTGCACCCAGTATGAAGAATGTATACTGTCTCAATACAATTCCAAGGAGGAATGCAATTAATGCAATAATAAATGACTGGAATGCCTGGGTTAATACCATGGACCTCAGGTATTTATTGGACTGGATATAAAATCCGGTGACAACAATCAGTGCAGCAAGGAGATAAATAAATGTGTATATTATATTCATGTGATCACCTCTGTGAGTATCAGGAACAGAATGGAAAAGGTGAATGCAACAGCAAGGTAATCAATAACCCTGAATAGCCTGAGTTTTGCCAGTGATGTATCTATTACAAGCACGATTACTATTAATAATAGCCATTTCCCAATCATGGTAAGGGCATTTAAAAAGAATAGGGGAAATGTGTTAAACATCCCCCATGGTATCAGGAATACATTTATCAGCACAGAGCCCAGCAGGTAGGTTTTCATATAGGAAGACCATTTATTTATCGCCAGTGCTTTTCCGCTGTATTCATAATCAATTCCAGAATCGATCATTCCCATTTCCTGGTTTCCTTCGCTCTGTGTTGGCATTTTTCCAAATTCATAGAGGAAAACCATAAAGAATGCAAAGATTGCAAAAATATGTACCAGAGTGAGATTTGAAAGTGGATGTGATATTAAATAATGGTTTGTTGTATAGGGATTGTTTGTCCCGCTTATCAGTGCAACTGCAAAGAATACTGTTATTAATGTGCCCTCTCCAAAGAAATTAAAGGACATGAGCCTCGATGCACCCATGGATGAGAAGTTGCTTCCGGAATCCAAAGTGCCTATAATTTTTACGAAAGCGGCAAGGGAAAATAATATGGCACCGGCGAAAAAATCACCCGATGCAGTGAATATTATTGGCTCTGTCATAAATACGGGTATAATCAGTGCAATCAGGGAATATATACCAAAGGCAATATATGGGGAATATAGAAAGAATCTGGAGGAATTTTCAGTAACTATAGTTTCCTTTTTAAGCAGCTTGAATAAATCATAATAGGGCTGAAATATGCTAGGGCCTTTTCTTGATTCAATATTGGCTTTTAATTTTTCAAATATACCAATTGCAAGTGGCGAAAATAACACAACGAATAGGTACTGCGATAGCGTCTCCATGATCAATATTAACATATGTATCACCAGTAGGCGTCATCAGCGCACTGCAATTTGGAGACGTCATTCCACACCTTAATCGTTTATCTATATTTAAATTTTATTTTGAAAAATTAATTATATGTAACGGATTACGGCATATTGAAAACTAATTATCGTGGTTATATGCATTGTGTTTTGAATATTGTACGGATGTAATAGGATTATTATACACACACTGTTTTTTTCTGTGATCAGGAATATCAAGAACAGTTAAATAATAAAATTGACTTTACTTTTATGAAGTTTGCCGTACTTATAGGATGGAACGGTTCCGTTATCCAGTCATTTTTACACGCAGGTGAGGAAACAGGCAATGAAATAAAAATAAAATATCCAAGGCTTGATCCTGTAGATAAGGAATTTATAGACTTTGTTAGAGATGCCGATGCTGTATTCATCCATCATTTTTCCGGTGAAAATATTTACAGCAATATTCTTGAAGACATAGAAAGCGTCATTAAGGGGAAGAAGAATGTAATAGCCATTGACCCGATACTGAGCAATTATTCAACGGTGAGCAAATTTGTCGAAGAAAAAGTATCAAATTACTATTTCTACGGTGGCTATGAAAATATTAAGAATATGGTATTATTCATTGAAAACACCATAACCCCCCGGCATTATGAAGAGCCGGTTGAGATGCCATTTTCCGGAATCTATGAATATGGAAATACTGAGTTTCCTAAGAAGGTAGGAATATTATTTTACCGGACAGCATGGGTAGACAGGGACACAAAAATAATACAGTACATTATAGATAATTTAAATAATAATAAAATTTCTGCAATACCGGTGTTCACAAACGGCTTTGGTGACCGGTCAAGGGGAATAATGAGTGCTGAAGAATGCATAAATACATATTTCTACAGCGATGGGAAGCCAGTTGTTGATGCAGTTATAAATCTATTATCGTTCTCCCTAATCAAGAAGGAGGATAAAAGTACACTGATGAATCTGGGTGTTCCTGTATTTCAGGGTTTAATATATTATTATAAAGAGGAAAAGGAATGGCTTGATTCTTCCGGGCTGGACGTTGTATCAACTATTATGAGCGCAATGCTTCCTGAAATGGATGGGACTATTGAGCCTGTACTTATCGGCGTTATTAAGAAAATTTATGACAGGGGCACCATATACAGGGAACTCGTCCCCGTCAAGGAACAGGCACAATACATGATTAACAGGATCCGGAAATGGGTCAACCTGCGCTATATGAAAAATTCTGAGAAAAAGATAGCTATTATACTGCATTCAGGTTCATCTTTCAAGGATCTGGAAGCCAATATCGGTACAGCAACAGGGCTTGACACACTTAATTCAGTATCCAGCATAATGTCATTACTGCGTGAGAATGGATATAATATGGATTACCTGCCGGAGAACGGCGAATCTCTTATTAAAACAATAATGGAGAAAAAGGCAATACCTGAAGGAAAGTGGACGCCTGTTGAAGAAATAATAAATAAGGGCGGATCCGTCTATGGAATGCCAGTAAAAGAGTATATGAAATTTTTCCGCGAATTGCCAGAGGATTCGCAGGATATGATAATCAAGCGCTGGGGGGAACTTAACACTGAAAGGGACTACATGCTCCTTAACGGTACCATGCATATTCCCGGGATCATATCAGGGAATATTTTTATAGGCATACAGCCAAAGAGAATTACATTTGCTGACAATGATAATAGCATCAGGTCAATACATGACTCCCTGACGCCGGTTACCCATTACTGGCTTGCATTTTATAAATGGATCCAGGAAATTTTCAGGGCAGATGCAATAATACATGTTGGAACACATGGAACACTGGAATTCACGCCGGGGAAAGGCCTCGGGCTATCACCATCAGATTTTCCGGAGATTTCTATCGGTGAGATTCCAAATCTATACCTTTATTCCACAAATGTTCCCGGAGAAGGGATAATAGCTAAAAGGAGAAGCTATGCAGTCCTTCTTGATTATATTACTCCGCCAACAGCCTACGATGATGTTCCCGATGATATAAAGGAGCTAGAAGACCTCATAGATGATTATGAGGAAACAGAAAAGGCAGAGAATACATCAAGGGAAACCATGATCCTTGAGAAAATCCAGAAGATTTCAGATAAAATTGGCTTATCCATAGATTTTAAGGATGCACATAAAGCTACGCATGAAATTGAACACCGCCTCAATCTCTTCAAGGATTCCATAATCAGCAAGGGATTATATATCTACGGAAAAGATATTGACAAAGATGATTTAAAGGATTACGTTACAACTGCCACACGTTTTGACGAGTCATTATCCAAAAAATATGGCAAGGAAGAAGCTGAAAATCAAATAATGGCCTATTTAAATGAGGGTACACCAATTCCCGAACTCGAAACCGGAATAATAGAAAAACTAAAGTTTTCGCCTGAAAACGAAAAGAACAATCTCCTGATGGCATTGAATGGCAAATTTATAGAACCCGGAGTTTCCGGGTCGCTCACCAGGGGAAGGTATGATGTATTGCCGTCAGGCAGGAATTTTTATGCCGTTGATCCGTTCAAGATACCCAGCCATTCAGCATGGCAGGTTGGTGTAATACTGGCAAACAAACTCATTGAAAATGAATACAAAAAAAATAATAAATTTCCGGAAACCATTGGATTTGTTCTCTGGTCTACCGATGCATACAGGTCAGATGGGGAATTGATATCCCAGATACTATATACAAT
>JAKBQO010000145.1 GCA_021835185.1 Thermoplasmata archaeon | reverse complement strand
TACAACAACAGATGAAATTATAAAGGTACATGCATGGGTCCTCGCCAGAAGATTTGCTGATTCGGGCTATATTGGAAAGGAGGATATAGAAAGAAGAAAATCATATCTTATACCATATGTCAAAAACGGTGATTTAACCGCATGGTGGAATGCCCTTGACCTGGTGAACGGAGGTTATTTAGCCAGTACATATTTAAGTCCATATAAGGATGTTTTTATAGAAATCCTGAAAAGCGAAAATCCAGGAGTAGTAAGCGATGCATGGCACATGATACCTATGCTTGTCAAAGCCGGAATTATCCGTGAAACAGATTATGACGACAATAAAAAATATCTCTTCAATGTCCTTAAGTCTTCAAATCAGTACATCCGACTGAACGCGTGGGAAACCATAATAGACCTTGGTGAAAAGGGTATACTGAAAAAAGAAGACCTATTACCATTCAAGGATAAAGCCAGAGAGCTAATAGAAGGCGAAGACCTGATTAAGCTCGTATCCTTATTTGACACAAATACAGGGGATTTTCTTAAGAGGTTAAAAAATCTTGACCTCACCGACTAAATAAATTCAGCAACGTTAATGGCATTCGTAAATATGGCCACATATAGAGGTACTGAATTTTCACCCCTAAATATGTTGTAACTCTCTTTATTCATTTTAATGGAGAACTTATCTATTTTTAAATTTATTTTTGCCTCTCTTTCCAGAAAAATATCAGGTATGGCTTCGTCAAGAGGATTGAACGCCTTTAAATCATCTATTGCTATGGGCTTCACCATGAGCCCTGTTTTGCCATGCAGGCTGTATGGAAATCTTATGAGTCTGTGTATATCGGTAGTTACAGGCTCATCTATCTCGGCAAGTGCACTTTTTTTGAAATCCTCGAGGATCTTTTCCAGCATTATCCTGTCATAATCTATGGAGGCTTTTTCATTGCTTTTATTCTGTTTTATCAGCAATTTGAATTTATTTCCCTTATCATTTCGCAGGAAATCTATAATTTTCTCTCCGTTGTAAAATTTTTCCAGGTAATTAATATAATTCCACCATGCCTTACCAAATACATTTTTTATATAATTTTCATCCAAATTTTTATAGAAATTTGATATGTAAATATTGAATTTTTTAAGTATGCCAAATTCAAAATAGCTGTCATCAAGCATTTTCAGGTCTTCCATATTCAATCCTTCAATTCGTATATAATCCCCTATTTCCCTTCTTGAATCAGAATCCATGGTGTATATTCTGTCGCTTTCCACATGAACATGGTATCCTCTCCCACCTGAAAAATAAAGCCGGATATTCTTATTTCCAAACCCAAAATCATCCATGAGCATTTCCAGTAGTCTCAGTGTGTGTTTTTTTACCTCCGCAAGTATTTCCATGTAGGTCATCTTATCTGCGCCCTCAATGTGGTCTGCATCAAGATCAAATATAAGTTCAGCCCCAAGCCATTCCTTTTCAAGCATTTTATGCTGATCAGGGAAACGGTAATATGAGGAAGAATAATATAAATGTCTAGGCACCGATCTGCGAACAAAGTCTTCGATTTCTGCCTGTCCGTTGAATTTCCTGTGGCGTGTCATTGTACCGTTAAATGGTATGAATCCTATTTCTCTCTGAAACAACATATCGGGTATGCCCAGTGGGCTTTTGTAATAGTATTCCCGGAAATATTTCATTAATCTAGTAGTTACCACAATGTCCAATCAGTCTGATAAATATAACAGTTTCCTTGGCAAATGCACATAGAGAGTTATCAATGAATAAATTTATAATATGCAACACAATCGGATTTTAATGATAGGAGTAGCTATAAACGGTTATGGAACAATAGGCAGGAGAGTTGCCTATGGTGTGTCAATGCAGGATGATATGTATGTTACAGGCATTGTCAAAAACTCCCCAGATTATATTACAAAATTGGCATCCAGGAATTTTAATATTTACACCCCAGATAATGAGAAAAAAAAGGAATTTGAGGCAAACGGAATAAAAGTAAAGGGAACACTGGAAGACCTTCTTTCCGAGTCGGATATTGTTATCGACGGGACACCTGAAGGCAATGGCGAGAAAAATTTAAAGGTATACCGGAAATATGGAATAAAAGCAGTACTTGAAGGTGGTGAGAGCAGCAGTGTTGTAGAATCCAGCTTTAATGCTTATTCAAATTATTCGCAGTCTGTTAACAAAAATTATGTACGGGTTGTGTCATGCAATACAACTGCACTTGCGAGGTCTTTGTCTCCATTGAAGGAAAAATTTGGAATTCGGAGTG
Organism: Thermoplasmata archaeon; assembly: GCA_021835185.1. The sequence continues at coordinate 2,182 of JAKBQO010000145.1, read as the reverse complement.
TCAATGCAACAATAATGCGCCGTGCCACTGACCCTAATGACAGCAAAAAGGGGCCCATTAATGCAATAGAGCCGTCAATGACATATCCATCCCACCATGCTGAAGACCTGAAGACAGTTATGGAAGACATTGATATAGAAACAACAGCGGTAAAAGTTCCAACAACACTTATGCATGTTCATGTTATAAATCTTGAATTAAAAACCGAACCTGATAAAGATGAACTGGTATCAGCACTTTCAGGGAAAAGACGCCTGATACTACTCAACGCCGGTGAAAAAATAAATTCAACGGCACAGGTTATGGACTATGCAAGAGAGCTCTCAAGAAACAGGTCAGACCTCTACGAAATAGCTGTCTGGAAAGAGAGTATAAATATTTATAAGAATAAAGTGCATTATATTCAGGCAGTACATCAGGAAAGTGATGTCATACCGGAAAACATTGATGCCATTAGAGCTATGTTCGGTGTAGACCAAAGTGTATCTGAGGATAAAACTGATGCCTCCCTAGGCATAAAAGGAGTTGAGTATTGAATGGCAAAAGAAAAAAAGATTGATGATGTAATAGAAGGCGAAACTGAAAACAAGAAACTTACCATAGAGGATTTACCCGGTGTCGGAGAGGCTACGGCTGAAAAGCTCAGGGAAAATGGATATGATGATATTATGGCAATTGCCGTAGCTTCACCCAAGGATCTTGCTGATATCAGTGGCATAGCAGAAGGTGCAGCTGTAAAGATAATAATCGCTGCAAGAAAATATGCAGATGTGGGTAATTTTGAAACAGGGGAGGAAATTTTACAGAGAAGAAAGGAGGTATTGAAGCTCTCAACGGGCGCACAGGGACTGGACAATCTTATAGGTGGTGGGCTGGAAACTCAGTCCATAACAGAATTCTTTGGTGAATTTGGTTCTGGAAAAACACAGATAATGTTACAGCTGGCCGTGAATGCCACCATACCGAAGGAACGGGGCGGACTTGATTCTGATGTATTAATGATAGATACAGAAAATACATTCAGGCCGGAAAGGATAATTCAGATGGCTAAGGCCAAAAACCTGGATCCTGACGAAACCCTGAAGAGAATACATGTGGCAAGGGCATACAATGCCCATCATCAGATACTTCTGGCAGAAAAAGCGGCCGATATAGCAAAGGAGTTCCCTATTAAACTCCTGATTGTCGATTCCCTGACATCCCATTTTCGTTCTGAATATGTTGGCAGGGGTTCACTTGCCGAGAGACAGCAGCTGTTGAATAAGCATATGCATGATCTGTTGAAATTTGGGACCATATTCAATGCTGTCATAGCAGTAACCAATCAGGTATCCGCAAATCCTGCTGTGTTCTTTGGAGACCCAATGACACCTATAGGCGGTAACATAGTGGGGCATACAGCAACCTTTAGAATATATCTGAGAAAGGCAAAGGCAGGAAAAAGAATAGCAAGGCTTATTGATTCGCCATACCTTCCAGAGGGAGAAGCCGTTATCACCCTCACAGAAGATGGCATAATTGACGGTACCTAAAATAATTTTATAACCTGTATATTTCCAAATGGCTCTTCCTGCGTCAATCTTATTTTGTCTGCCCTTTCCAGGAAGAGTAAAAATAAAATAAAATTTGCTCTTTGTGATCTTGTATTACCCCAGTAGTCTTCCACGAAAAATGGGTTCATATAATGTGATATTTGCTGTAATGTTTCTTCTATTCCCTGATCAATAGAATCTGTGTTGGATTTTGAAATTATTTCTTCATCAATATCTGGAGGATAATCTGGCTGATCAAATTCCGTTTTCCTTTCCTTTGTCCTGTATACTCTCTTCATCGCATTCAGAAACTCTGTTAATGTAACCTCTGCAGCCTCCCTGTGCATAACCGGAATTTTGAGATCCGGCATTGCTCCTATAGTAGTATCATCGGAATCGTATATACCCTGTTCATCATCTGTATCGATATTCTCATCAGAATAATCGGTCTCTTGGTTGATTGCATACCGCATCATCTGTATACTCTTTTCATAGAGCACGTGCCAGGCACTGGAAATCAATATACCGGCCACTTCAAAATTCTCGTTCCGCTCCCTGGCAAAAAGATCTTTGAACTCTGAAATATTAACACTCCATGGATCCAGTTTTCCTGTAAGCACAAGGCTGAATATCTTGGAAACAGTAGATCG
>JAKBQO010000144.1:3774-4462 GCA_021835185.1 Thermoplasmata archaeon | reverse complement strand
GGAAACTATTACCGATCCATCATATGCTGGTGAAATACTAATTTTCGCCTTCCCGGAAATTGCAAATTACCCCTTAAATCTGGAACATATGGAATCCAGTAAGGTGCAGGTTGCCGGGATTATTACAAAGGACGCACATTCCATTTTCTCTGGCGGAGAATCGGGAACAGGATTCAATGAGTTTTTAAAGCAAAACATGGTGCCTGCAATAGACGGGATAGATACCAGGTCACTGGTAGAAAAAATAAGGGAATCTGGCGCAATTAAGGGTTATATAAGAAACAAAAATGAATTTCCGGATAAATTTGAGGATACCATGGATCTGGACCTTGTTTCCATGGTGTCAATTAAAAAATATAAGTATTACAATTCAGGGCATAAAAAACAGATACTTTTCATAGATGTTGGAACAAAAAATAGCCTTATTAAGAGGCTAAGTGAAACAGCTTCCCTGCACATAGTTCCATATAACTATGATTTCTTTAACATTAAATTCCACTATGATGCAATTTTTCTGCCCAATGGTCCGGGAAACCCTGGCCATAGTTCTTTAGAGCCATTAAGGGCGTTTATAAGAGAGAAAAGTAGCAGCATGCCTGTAATGGGTGTGTGCCTTGGGAATCAACTTATAGCACTTTCTATGGGCGGCAAAACAGAGAAAATGAAATACGGGCACAGGGGAATAAAC
>JAKBQO010000144.1:0-3764 GCA_021835185.1 Thermoplasmata archaeon | reverse complement strand
AATGATGGCACGGTTGAAATGATAAAGCACAGGGAACTCCCGGTATTTTCTGTCCAGTTTCATCCCGAAGCATATCCAGGGCCCTACGATAGTACATGGTTTTTCAATGATATTAAAACAACTCTAGGTGAAAAAATATGAATTCAGACATAAAATGCACACTGGTTATAGGTTCAGGCCCAATAGTAATAGGCCAGGCTGCAGAATTTGATTATTCAGGATCTCAGGCCTGCCTGGCATTGAAGGAAGAGGGAATAAAGACAGTACTCCTCAATTCAAATCCTGCAACTATACAGACAGACAGAGAAATAGCTGACAGGGTATACATAGAGCCGGTAGACCCGGAAAGTGTGATAGAAATTATCAAAAAAGAAAAAATAGATTCTATACTTCCTTCAACCGGTGGGCAGGTCGGGTTAAACCTTGTTATCCTGCTTGAGAGGCTTGGAATACTTTCCTCATACAATATCAAGGTGCTTGGAACACCTGTAACATCAATAGAAATTGCAGAAGATCGGAAAAAATTCTTTAACCTGATGAAAAAAATTGGGGAGCCTGTAATAGAATCATATACACTCACAAAAAATGATTACAGGGATTTAATGCCTGACATTAAAAAATATCCATTAATATTGCGCACGGGATTCTCACTGGGCGGATCAGGCGGCGTCATAATTAAGAATGTGAAGGAGTTGAGCGATTACTGTGATGATTATTTTTCAGTTCATGATGATATGGTAGAGCTTGATGAGTCGTTACTTGGCCTTAAGGAAATAGAGTACGAAATGATGCGTGACAATAATGGAAACTGCATTTCAATATGCAACATGGAGAATCTTGACCCCATGGGAGTACATACCGGTGAAAGCATAGTAACAACGCCATCACTCACATTGAGCAATGATAGTTACCAGAAATTAAGGACATCTGCTATCCATGTTGTCAATGAAATTGGTGTTATTGGATCCTGCAACATACAGTTTGCCCTTGACCAGGAGAAAGATGAGTATTACATTGTTGAGGTAAACCCGAGAACATCAAGATCCTCTGCACTCGCATCCAAAGCATCGGGATATCCAATAGCCAGGGTATCAACTAAAATTGCAGTAGGATATAACTTAAATGAGATAAAAAATCCTGTAACCAAAAACACATATGCTGCATTTGAACCATCAATGGATTACATAACTGTTAAAATTCCAAGGTGGCCATTCGACAAATTCTCAGTAAAGAGAGAGATAGGAATTGAAATGAAATCCATTGGGGAAGCAATGGGCATTGGCAGAATATTCGAAGAGGCTTTGATGAAAGCCATATCTTCGCTGGACATTAAACAATCTATACCCATGAGGTTATTTACATCTCCGGAAAAGACAATAGAACTGATGAAAGTGCCAAATGACCTGAGGTTATTTGCCATATTTGATGGATTATTCCAGGGCATAGGTGTGGATAAAATTTCAGAATTGTCAGGGTATGATAAATTTTTCATAGTGAAAATAAAAAATATTGTAGATGCCATGGAAACAATAAAAAGGGGTGTAATCCCTGAAAATATGGAGAATCTAAAAATGCTTGGAATTTCAGATGAAACTATTTCATATTATACCGGCATTCCACAAACTGAAATAATAAAATATAGAATTGAAAAAAAGATTGTTCCTGTATACAAAAATATAGATACATGCTCCGGTGAGTTTAATGCTGATACCACCTACCTCTATTCAGCCTATGATACACATAATGACAACAGAATAAGCAATAAAAAGAAAGTTATAGTCATAGGTTCTGGCCCTAACAGGATATCTCAGGGAGTTGAATTTGACTATGGTGCCGTTAAATCTATACTGTCATTGCGTTCAATGGGATACGAAGCTATAATGGTTAACAGCAATCCTGAAACTGTATCAACGGATTTTGATATATCTGATAAACTTTATTTTGAACCTGTTACCCTGGAACATATTTCTAATATTGCCAGTGCAGAAAAACCTGAGGGAATTATTATTCAGTTTTCAGGCCAGACCGGGCAGAATATGGCATCCGGAATATCGGAAATATTTAACAACATAATTCTGGGAACTAAGCCGGAAGATATATACAGAATAGAAGAACGTACGATATTCTCAAAGACCTTAAGGAGCCTTGGCATAAAACAACCAGATTTCATTGAAGCTTCAAATATTAATGAGCTGGAAGAAAAAATCAAGGGCATTAGCCTTCCTGTAATCATAAGGTCAAGTTTTATTATAGGTGGGAGGGCTATGGATATAATATACGACTATGATATTCTGGTTAGCCGTGTCAGGGAATTATTTATTGAACGCCCGGGCTCACCTGTCCTTGTAAGCAGTTATCTAAAAAATGCAACCGAAATTGATGTTGATTTTATTTCCTCAGCTGAGAAATCTATAATAGCGGGTATTTCTGTACACATAGAAGAAGCTGGAACACATTCCGGAGATGCGACAATGGTACTTGGCCCCGGTGTAGTGGATTCTGATACGCTGGAACAGCTCAAAGAAATAGTTGAAAAGATGAGGCAAAATTTTAACCTTTCAGGGTTATCCAATCTTCAGCTGGCAATAAAGGACAGTGAAATATATGTTATCGAACTGAATGCAAGGTCTTCAAGGTCTGTTCCATTTGTGTCCAAGGCAACTGGAATTAACTGGATAGATTCCGGTGTTAAAGCTATGCTTGGAATTGAGCCAGACCTGAAATATTCTGAGCCGGCATCATTCTTTATAAAAGTGCCTGTATTCCCATTCAAAAGGTTCAGGGATATGGATGTCATCCTCGGCCCGGAAATGAAATCAACCGGTGAGGCAATGTGTTGCGGAAAAACTTTCCAGGAGGCTATGTCTAAGGTAATACGCATCATGAAAAGGGATTTTAAATTAAACTCTGTCATTATTACAGTAAATGATGCTGATAAAAATGAGGCTATAAAAATAGGCAGAAAACTCGCAGCAAAGAATGTTAAAATATATGCAACACCGGGTACATACAATGCCATGAAGGATGCAGGAGTGAAATCAAATGTTGTTTACAGGGTCAAAGATTTGAGGTCACCGGGAATCAGCGAAATAATAAAAAATGAAGATATATCAATGATAATCAATACGCCTTCAGAATCATATGGCTCTATAAGGGATGGGTTCTCAATCAGAAACCTCGGAATCAAGAAAGATATTCCGCTCATAACAAATATCAGGTTTGCATCCGAACTTGTAGATTCCATTTTACATGAAAAAAAGGCACAGGTAATGGAATTGACAGAATATTATTGATATAATATTTAATTAACATATAAATTTTAAAGGAAAACATATAAAGAATACAATTATTATGCTTCTATGAAAGATTTTAAAAATATTTATATGAAAATCAGGGAGGTATCACCGGAACACCATTTTGAATTTACAGATTCACCGTTCTGGATACTTATAACAACTATACTTTCACACAGGACAAAGGATATTGTAACAGATCAGGCTGCGCGGTCCTTATATAATAAATACCATGATTCTGTGGGACTCGAAAACGCCGATCCTGCGGATGTAAAAGCCATTATAAAATATGTGGGATTCAGCAATGTGAAATCACTGAGGATTATAGAGATTGCCAGAATAATTAACCATGAATATGGTGGAAAAGTGCCTGATACCCATGATGAGCTTGTGAAACTTCCGGGCACAGGAAGCAAAACTGCAAATATAGTGTTAACCCAGGGATTCAATATTCCAGCTATTGCAGTGGAT
>JAKBQO010000143.1 GCA_021835185.1 Thermoplasmata archaeon | reverse complement strand
TTACGGCTATACAGGGTACAAGGTTTATAACCTGTGGCTGGTTGATGTGGACAAGAAAGTCAAGTTCAGGTCAGCAGAAATGGAGAAGATATATATGCGTGCACTGGAAAGAAAACTTGGAATAACGTTCTATGAAACGAGGGGTGAGAGGCGTGAAAGAATCAGAGCTTAAAATAGGCTATACAATCGGTGAAAATACTTCTGGAAAATTTCAGTTTGTCATATCGGATGAAAGCAATATAAAAAAATGGGAATATGTCTATTTAAAAATCAGAGAGGAAACGGTGATAGGCAGAATAGAGGAGGTAATATCAAAAAGCGAGTTAATGAATGACAGCATGGATTACCAGAGCATTGACCGCTATGCTAAAACCGGGCTGAATGATTTTGTGAATATATGTATTTCAACTATACTGGGAAGGCTTGAAAATGGGTTTCTTTCCCAGTCAAGGGAAATAGTAAAACCGGGAATGCCCGTTTATCCTGCCAGTGATGAAATACTCCAGAAGGTATTTACATTTAATGATGAGAAATCTCTGGATATTGGGTCATTGCCAGACAATAATGTACGGGTTGCCCTAAATGTCAACGGGTTGAGGCGCCATCTTGCCATACTGGCACAAACTGGGGCAGGGAAAAGCCATACAGCAGCCGTCATAATGGAGGAACTTCTCAAGAAAGGCGCATCAATTATAGTTCTTGATCCACACGCAGATTATGTGTTCATGAAGAAGGGTACCAATGGAAAAATGTATTCTGACGGAATAAGCGTCTTCAGGACACCATTGAGTACAGGAAGATACACAAATAACGATGTTGGGATAATAAATAACTTTACAATCAGGTTCAGTGACCTTTCTCCTGATGACGTAAAGGGTATAATGGACATAAGGGAAGGCTATACTAACCTTATTTCAATTGTGGATGACATATACAAGAAAATGAAGGGAAGAAAGGATCTTAATGATTTTCTTGAGACAGCTGAATCACTTTCCCAGGAGGATTACAAGAAAATACGTGGGAGGCTTACTTTTTTAAAGAAAATAAAGGATATATTCCAGGATTACACAACCGGGATAAACGATTATCTTGGTCCCGGAAAAATGTCAGTAATGGATCTATCAGGAATGGACCAGTTTCTTGCTAATTACTTCTCATACAGGGTTTTAAGCTCTATTTACGATGTAAAGCTATCATCGGAATTCAAATATCCAGTATTCGTCTTTATTGAGGAGGCACATAATTTTGTTCCACCGAGAACCAACAGCAATATAGCTAAAATGATTAAAAAAATAGCAGGAGAGGGCAGGAAATTTGGAATATTCCTTGTGGTGATCACCCAGCGTCCAGGGAAAATAGATGCCGATGTCCTGAGCCAGTGCAATTCACAGATTATACTCCGTGTCACAAATCCATCGGACCAGAATGCCATACTGGAAAGCAGTGAAAACATTACAGGTTATCTCATGAACGATCTCCCATCATTAGACACAGGGGAGGCTATAATAGTTGGAGAGATCGTGAAAATGCCAGCCATAGTCAAAATAAGGGACAGGGAAACTATGGCAGGAGGTTCAGATATTGATGTAATAGCACTTCTCAAAGAAGCAAGGGAGGAGGTAAGGAAAAAGAACGATCCATCTGAAGTAAGGAAAAAGGCTAAGGACCTCCTGGGGGAATTTTAATGGCGCGTTTTCTCCATTTATCGGACACACATCTGGGTTATAAGCAGTACATGATGGATTTGCGGGAAGAGGATTTCTACGAATCATTCAATGAAGCCATAGATTTAGGGCTGGAAGAGAACGTTGACTTCTTTGTCCACACAGGGGATTTATTTGATACATGGTCGCCTTCAAACAGGGCAATGAATGAATTCAAGAAGGCCATGATAAAACTTTATAAAAAGAATAAAACAATGTATCTGATAATGGGCGACCATGACCGTCCAAAGAGAACGGACGAAATAGCATCGAGAATATTTGATTTTCTCGGTGTAAAACTTCTTGGGACAGAGGGTCTCCAGAGCATTGTAATAAATTATGGCAATGAGGATATACTGCTTTCCGGTATCTCAAATATGAAAGGATTAAGAAAAAACAGCCTGGTGGAACAGTACAGGAAAGCAGATGTGGAAGCAAAATCATACAGGAATTCCATAATAATGTCACATCAGGGTGTTTCACCATATCTCATAGCAGAGGCGTGTGAGGTTGATTCAAAGGATCTCCCGGTAAATTATAAATACCTTGCATTCGGCCATGTCCACGATTCCTATTTAATCACAGATAAGTATCCTGTGTTTTCCTATGCAGGATCCACAGATTTAAACAGCACAAACGAGATTAAGAATTTTCTGAGAAACGGGAAATCAGTAAATCTTGTTGATATTGAAAAGGGAAAAATAGATGCACAGAGAATAAAGTTAAAGACAACAAGATATCAGAACACTGTAAGTTCCGATTTTGCCAACTACCTTGAAGATACACTAAAAATAATTGAAGCTCCGAAAAGCAATGAGAAAGAACCTCTCATATCTGTAACTATTCATGGGGAATCTGACAGAGATGAGGTAAAATCCAAGATCAAGGCACTTGACCATGTTATCATCAGGGGCCCGGTATTCGAAAAAGAGGTAAAAAGCATAGAGGAGAAGCCCAACATGTCCAAATTGCAGGACTATTTCAGGGCATATTTCAAGGACGATAGTATGGCGCAGCTGGCAGAAAATATATTCAATTCCATAAAAAATGAGGACAGTGAAACATCATACAGGCTTATAAAAGAGATAATGCAGGTGGAATAATGATTATAGAATCCATAAAAATTTCAAATTTTCTGTCGCATGAGAATACGGAAATAAATTTTGAACAGGGAGTGAACATAATCACCGGAAAGAACGGTGCAGGGAAAACCGGCATACTTGATGCCATAAAATTTGCCCTGTTCGCAGAGTCCAGAAATAATGAAAAAAATAATGAACTTATAAAAAAGGGAAAAAATTTCTTTGAAATCACATTGAATTTTAATATAAGCGGAGACCATTACGAGGTTTACAGGCATTTCGGTGTAAAAAAGGCAAAAAATGCAGAAAGGCTTGCATATGTAAAGAAGAACGGTGTAATGACCGCAGAAACATATGAGGGTGTAAATTCAGAAATAACAAGAGTCCTAAATGTTTCCAGGGACGTATTCAAAAATTCTGTCTTTGTTGAGCAGGGGCAGATGGATTCCCTGATATCCGGTACTCCAAAGGAGAGAAAAACTATGTTTTCGGACATAATAGGGCTTACATCACTATCAAGGAGCGCTGACCGCCTCAGGGAAATCATAGGCAATTTCAGGGATGAAACCATGCTTCTCCAGGGTTCAAGCGACAGGCTGGAACAGACCACGCAGGATATCACAAAACTGGAGGCAGATAAAAGCTCTGCATTTGAATCGCTCTCCATTGCAAGAACCGAGACAGAAAAGTACTCCAGGAAGCTTGATGAACTGAGAGTTAGGCAGAAGGAAAGGGATGGAATACAATCACTTATTCAACACCTGAAATCAAACATTTCAAAGTATGAAAATGAAATAGCCACAAGGGAAAATAATGCAGAACAACTGAAATCCAGCATCTCAAAAATTAAATCTACATCTGATAAGGTCAAAAAACTGCAATCCAATCCATATTATATCAGCAGGGATCCTATAAACAACTACTTCCTGGAGAAATCTGGAATGGACAACGCCTTGAAGGATGAACAAAGGGCCAAATCAAAACTAATGGAGTATGAGGAATATACCAAAAAACTTGAAAGCCTCTCAGAATACCATAATAATTATTCAGAACTTCATGATAAATACATGTCAAACAGTGAGAAAATTAAGGAATTTAGAAAAACACATGAGACATACCTGACCATAGACAGCAAGTTAAAATCCCTGTCTGAAAGGCTGGATAGGAGTAAAACATTCCTTGAAAATTTTATGAAATCCTCCGGTTTTACTATGGATGCCTTAATAAACTCCAGAACAAGAAGGGAAGAGATTAATCGTGAAATGAGAGAAAAAACATCTAGAAAATCAGAAATAAAATCCACAGTGGCATCATATAATCAGGCACTCAAAGAAGCAAGGGAAAACATGGAGACACTTAATGGAAAGAACACCTGCCCACTGTGTGGAACAGAGCTTACTCCGGACCATATGAAATCCATCCTTGTGGAATACGGTGAGAAATCAAAAAAAATCCTTGAAAATATTGAACTATTGAAATCAGAGAAGAAATCCATTGAAGAAGATATAGAGAAACTGGAAAATGAATACAAAATATTTGAAAACACGGAAATAGAAACGGCAGTATCATATATTCAGGAAATAAAATCCATGGAAAGTGATAAGGCCACTCTGGAGGGAGAACTTGGGAATAACTTAAATGGCCATAAACTGTTCATCGAAATGCCGATTGGGAATGACAA
>JAKBQO010000142.1 GCA_021835185.1 Thermoplasmata archaeon | reverse complement strand
AGAAATTAAATAGAATTATAATTTTTTAATCAGTGGGTGTTAATATCCTTGCTGATAAATGGACATTTCCTTTATGCTATTACTACTATAAATTCCATTAAAACTATATATCACGCCAATATACAATTTTGTTGTATTAACGTTAAATGTCAGTTTATTACCGTTAACCCTGTATAATGTTGAATTAATATGTTCAACAGTTATTTTTCCATTATTAGCAAAAATCGTAATATTAATTCCAGATGATGGAATTTTATAACTGTTATTCAGTAAAATGGATATGCTGTAATTTCCGGGGAGGAAATATGTGGTATTTCCAGAGTAAATATTTGCACCGGTATTTTCAAGGTTCTGAAAACTGGAGATAGAGTTATTTGGAACTGGGCCAAATAATGTGCCATTCCTTTCTATAAATTGTTTTGTGCTGTATGATAAGTTAAATGGTTTATATATTATTGGGTTTCCAGAGTAATTGAGTTCAAGTGCTATTATGCCGTATCCTTCTGCAAAAATTCCATAAGAACCGCTGTTCATATAATCTGAAGCCAGATTGGCAAGTGAAATATTGTAACTATTTTTGATATAAGTCTGGCTATCATTGAAATTAGCTATGAGGTACTTAAAATGCTGACTTGGTGAAGATATGTTATTATATGGGAATGCCGTTGCGTTCATGTCCTTATAAAAAATGGGAAATATATTATTACCGGTAACCAGAGATGAATTCACATTTATATTTTCTTCTATGGCGTATATGATCTTGTTCCGGTTTCCTGTATGGCCATTGGATTCATTGATCATATTATGTATTCCTGAGGGCTCTATGGATAATGGAGATATTGGAGATATAATAATAAATGCAGCAATTGCAAATGTAGTAATGGCAATCATAGTATTTCTAAGGTTGCGGTACGCCCTTTTACTTTTCTTTTCCATGGAAGGCTTGATTTCCATCATTTTGGATATTCCAAATACACCTGCAATGAACACTATGGGAATAAACATCATGGAATACTGAAAACCCATGAAATAATAGGGTATATATGAGGATGTCATAGCGTATACAAGATATGGAATAGCTGGAAGTAACCCTATAATAAACCGGTAAAATGCAAAGTCAACTGCCATAAATGCGAGGAGAAGGAAAAGAAGTTTTATCTTGTAATTGGACAGAAGATATTTTATGAACATGTAAGGGTGAAATAATAGGATTACAAGAAGGCCGAATATGCTTTTGGTTGCAACACCAGATGCACCACTGACAAAAAGGGCAATATTCTGGCTATGTGCGATATCACCCTTGAGATACCCAGCTACCGTATAATACATTAACATTACAATTAGACCAGCAAGGAATAAATATGTGAGATTTTTTATTCTTATATGGGTTTCCTTCAAATAATACCGTGAAATTAGAACTTCCATTAACAATGTCATTGCAGCAATGAACACGAAAGATGAATGAAGGCTGACTATAAGGGCAAGGAATAATATATTTAATAGAATCCTTTTTTTGAGATAGAAATAAATCGATATAAAATAAAAAAACGGGAGAAAAATCATTAAATGGAAATCAAAATATATGGGGCTTTCAGTAAGGGGAGAAAGAAGAAATGCTATCGCAACTATGAATGCATAAAGTTGTGGGTTTTTCGCACTTTTAGGATATTTTTCCTTCATGTTTGAAAATATGTGAAGAGATATATAGTAAAGTGGAACTGAAGCAAAACTAATAAATACAGCCTGGATTACAAGAAGAGTGTAAGGGCTTGGATATATATAAAAGAATGGAACCAGCAGGAACATGAACGGTGAAAAGTGCTCTGCTAAATAACTCTCACCCAACAAACTTGTATAGAACAGTTGCCCGTGTATTGAAGAATAAAAAGCCTGGGAATATAATCCGAGATCCCAGGCATATGCATTTATTGTATAAGCTTTTAATATGGAATAAAATGAAAATAAAATAGCAAATAAGGCAGATATGAAAATAAGTATATTGCTGTATTTTATTGTTTTTCTATCCCCAAATACCCTCCCTTTTAGAATAGATAGCCATTTCCAATTCATTTAAATGAATAGTGTCTATTAATATATTTATTTTACCATATAATATGGTCAGTATAATAAATAGAAAGTTGCATAATTTCTTCGTTTGTATTCACCTTATATTATAATTTCTATCAATGATAATATTTTTACTTATAAATCATGGTTTATGGCATTCTTTGCCCTCCATATGTATGCATTTCACCATAATTTTTTATGGTATCACATACCCAGAGTCTCTGATATCTTTCGTATTATAATATTTCAGCGTCCTTGATTTTAATACTGGTGCCATGGCATATTCATCCAGATAAATGATTCGAAAACGTGTAAGAGCTCCCGTTCTTATTTCTTTTCATATCGTCCAGTTCCTGTCCCAGAAAACCATCCCGAGATTCCGTATAAATGTACTATTTTTTGTCAGACTAAAGTAAAATATATTCTGGAACGGTTATCTGTTAAAAGATGAAACGCCATACGTACATTTAGTTAGTATTACTGCTTCACAAAACTTATATTCAATTTTATATTGAATTAATTATAAATGATGAAAAACAGGGAAAAATTGCTGATGTTGATAAAATGATAAGAAATCCTGTTATACACAGGTTTTCTATGCCTTTTTTATGTACGTAGTCTGACTGCTATTGAAGTATATTTATGCATAAGTTTTTATGCGGATTTTATATAACGTATTATTGAGTGGCATAACTGAATCTTTTAGTTCTGGCGTCACATTCCAATACTCGGCTGTGGCATCAATGTTCATATCGTCCAGTATCTTCTACTTTTTTATAGCTCATATTTTGCCGGTCAATATAGTCGGCTCAATATCGCTATTATATGCAATTATGAATATAATGGCAGTTGTATTTGTTTTTGGTCTATCTAACGGCATCCAGCACTACCTTTCATACCATCTTGTCAGGGAAAACCATTCTGCCATAATGAGACTGATGAGGCAGACAATTGCATTTTCAGTACTGCTGGCACTTGCAGCATTTATTTTCATGTTTCTTGCTTCTGGTAAGATTGCAATGCTTTTCTTCCATAGCAGTGCGTATACTCTTTCCATCAAACTTATAGGCATTGCAATAGCTGGATCAGTAATGATAAACGTCTTTGGTGCCATGCTTCTGGGATTAAACCAGTATAAAAAATATTCCCTTATTTATATATTCATTAATATTTTCACATATTTCTTTCCCCTTTCTATGCTTTTCCTAACTGGTCAATCCGTATATCTCATTGCAGGTCTGGCTTCAATCAACATATTAAGCGCAATGCTCTTCCTATTTTTTGTATACCGTATATATGGAAAGCTCAGCGGATTACAGACAAAGAGTGTAAAAGAACCTTACCATAATCTTATTTATTATTCAATACCTTTATTCTTCTCATCCATAATGGGGACAAGCGCAACCTATATTGACAGGATAGTTGTATCATATTTTATTAATCTCTCATTTCTGGGAATTTATAATTTTGCACTTATAATTGCATCTGCCGCAGCCTTTCTCGTAGCTCCTGTTTCAAATTTGCTTATACCCAAGCTCTCAACTTTCTTCTCACTGGATAACAAGGAAGGTTTTAGAAATAGCATAAGAATACTTTTAAACATAGTCTCTTTGATATACATTCCTGCAGCACTGGGTATAGCAGCCTTATCCAGAATATTATTATTTGAATTTGCAGGAAAAGCATATACAATGGCCTATTTGCCCCTTATTATAATAATGTTCGTGACATCTGTGTTTATTGGCACAACAGTGCTGGCATCAGGTATATCCAGTATAAGACGGACAAAGATCTTCATATATTCATCCGGCTTTGCGCTGGCATCAAATGTTGTCCTTTCAGTTATCCTGATTCCAAGATTCAATATAATAGGAGCAGCAGTAGCCTATTCCTCCATGAATGCGGTTAATTTTGCAATCGTCTATTATTATTCCCGGAAGTTCGGTGTAAATAATTATGATATTTCCAGAATAGTAAAAATATGGATTTCATCCTTAATAATGTTCGGCATAATATTCACAATACAGGGGTTGTTCCCATACACCATGATTAACATATTCATTTACATACTGGGAGGGCTTCTTATTTATCTGGCGGAAATTAAGATCTTCCATTTGATCAGCCAGGAGGAGATGGGATACATAATATCCGTGATACCTGACAGGTTTGGCACAATAAAATACCTTGCAAAAAGTCTTGCATATAATGAGAAGAAAGGAAATTATGACAGGCTCTTCAGATTCATAAAATAATTTAAACATATTATAAATTGTGGTAAAATGGTGTTAGGATGAATAGAAATAATAATTACATCTCAGTTATTGTCTCTGCCTATGACAGGAAGAAATACCTCTTAGAAGCTCTAAAATCAGTTACGGACCAGTCGCTTCCCAGGGATAAATATG
>JAKBQO010000141.1 GCA_021835185.1 Thermoplasmata archaeon | reverse complement strand
GTTATATTTTATTGATAGGGTGTCTCACATTTTAACAATTGACGATTTTCATTATCTCCCTCGGTTTTTCTCCCAGTTCCATGTTTGATATTACCATTAGATTGTATGCAATGGTCTTTAATCCAATTGCAGTATCATAGTCCCTGTTCACAGTGTACCATATATACTCTGCTTTCAAAATCTCTTCAAGTATGCTGAAAGTACGTTCTATTTCCCATCTAAGAGGATACATTGAAGAATATTCTTTTCTCAAATCAATTCCTATTTTCCTGTTTAATGGCAACCTATTATCTACTATCCCTCTTCTCCTATTGGTATCAATTACAGGTAGAGCATGTGTATTTTCAAATATATAATCGTATATGTCAGATGCATCATAAGCTGAATCTGCAAGAACATATGAGAAATCTCTAACAGAATCCACCATATCATGCGACACATGGGAATCATGCATATTTCCCTTTGTTACCATCCATTCCATTATAATGAGAGAATCAACATCAATTGCCATATGGCATTTTCTACCATATGACCATCCCTTAGTTGTCTTTGACCATCCTGATAAAGGATCTTTGTAGTTATTCCATGCCTTTCTCCTCATTGCTGTTGAATGCTTGCATGTATGGATCATAAAGGAATCTATTGCAGCTATTGATTCTATTGAATATAATGAGGCAATTTTGTTGTTTACTGCATGGAGGTCTATCATCCTGGCTCTCCTTGAAAGGGTCTGGAAGCTTGGTATCTCGTTAAGGCCAGCCATTCTTATATATTCCTCATGGTTGGTGAGGAATATTCTGGCTGATCTATAAGATATATTGAAAATCTGTAAAACTATCAGCACCTTCAATATCTGTCTATCTGTGTACTTTCTTTTCCTGTCATCAGGCGAAACAATATTATCTATGATTTCCATAATCAATGGGATTTGCTGTGAGGGCATATCCCATTATTGTTTTTTTGTTAATAATGTTCGACATCTGTCTGATATTTTATGAAATATGAGACACTCTATTTATTAAAACTAATCTGGATGACTTTTATATGATAATTAAGTCTATAGAATCTGTTATTGACCAGAATTAAATGATGCTATATCTCTCCCTTTTTGTGTTAAGTGCATATAAAAATTATATAATAATCACTATATAATTATATCAATTCGAGTGTAAGAGTATGCCCTCCCCCGCCGCCATGGCAAATCGTTGCAAGCCCTGTTTTCATATGCCTGCTCTGTAATGCATTGATCAACGTCACAATTATCCTTGAGCCGCTGTTTCCAAGTGGATGACCTATTGCAATGGCACCGCCGTTAACATTAAACCTCTCCGGGTCGACTCCCAGCTGGTCCCTTACAATAATGGATGCTACCGAAAAAGCCTCATTATGTTCCACAAGATCGTAATAATCGATTTTTTTGTGCTGTTTTTCCAGCAACTTTCTGGTTGCAGGTATTGGAGCTTCTACAAAATCCCTTGTATCAAGTGAAGCTGAGCTGAATCCTGTTATTTTTGCTATGGGTTTTAATCCGTATTCATTTAAAGCTTTTTCCGAGGCAAGAATAAGAGCTGAAGCCCCATCAGACAACTGTGAAGAACTTCCTGCAGTGAGTATCCCATTCCTGTCAAAGGCAGGGTTTAGTTTCGCAAGGTCTTCCATTGATGTTTTCCTCATGCCCTCGTCTTTCTGAAGGTTGTCCAGTTTAACAATTTCCTTAGCGAACTCCCCTGATTCTGTGGCCCTGATAGCCCTGTTCTGGCTTTCTACTGAAAATCCATCTGTCTGGTCTCTTGTTATTCCGTATTTTTTTGCCGAACGCTCTGCTGATACACCCATATGTTCACCATACATGGCATCAACAAGGCCATCAACAAGCATTGAATCTTCTATTTTGAGATTCTTATACAAAAGCTGTTTAGGCCCCCATCTGAATTCAGAAGGCATTATTAACGGGGAGTTGCTCATATTTTCAAACCCTCCTGAAACAATAATGTCATGCTCTTCCAGCATAATTTCCCTTGCAGCATTCTCTGTTGCGAGCATACCGGATGCGCATACAACGTTTACTGTATTTTTTGTTACCTCGGGTTTGAGTCCGGCAGAAAATGCCGCCTGGCCTGCCGGATTTTGCCCGACATTAGCCTGTATAACGTTTCCCATTATAACCTCCTCAATAAGGTCTTTGTCTATACCTGAATCCTGAATTACACCTTTAATAGCAGCAGCACCGAGTTCGGTGGCCTTTATTTTTGCAAGGGATTTTCCAAATTTCCCTATAGGTGTACGTTTTGCTGAAACAATATACACATCTTTCATATTTTTCCATATATGCCATGGCTTTATTTATTTTATCATCGGCTATTATCGAATATAGGAAAATTTAATAACAGGAAACTTATGTTAACTGAATGACGGAAGAAAATAGCGCTGAACCAAATCCGGAAGAAAATTATTCCCCTGATACTGAAAATTCTGGCCATAAGGAAACCGGTACACAGAACAGGGAGCCTGTCAAAACTACACCTGTGAAGCCAGATAAAAATGTTAAATTATACATAGAAATTGGAATAGCCATAGTTGGAATTATACTTATAATAATTGCTTCTGTACAGATTAAGGGCATTGCACATGTAAAATGGAATGAATTCAGTGAGATTGCACTACCATTAAGTATCATATTTATTGTGTTGCCCTCACTTCTGTATTTCAAAAAACTGAGATCATTAAAACCCGCACTGACACTGGTAATAATAGCTGTAATAGGGATAATATTGCTTTATTATCTGCTTGCTCCGTATAAGATGTTCAGTGTACGTTTCGGCCTGCTGGGTGATGTCTTGGTTGAGTATTTAATAGGAATTTTCCTGGTAATATTCATGATATCACACCTCACAAAGGTACATTTAATGAAAAATAAAACTCAGTGAAATTTTTCAACAAAATTTTTTGCTTCCTGTATAGCTATTTCTACAGCTTTTTCCGGATTATTCTCATGAACCAATTTTCCATCGGTATTCTTTGTTTTTATTTGCAGGTTTCCTATGGATACCACCGTTTTCCCTTCTGTTATTGCAAATGCGGCTTCAGAAGTAGTTCCGGAATAACCTTCTATGGCTATTATTGCATCCGATGCCCTTATAATTAAAAAATTTCTCATGTAACCTATTCCGGTAGGGATAGCCAGTGAAAGATACCTATTGCCCTCCATCCTGTTTTCCCCGGGAAGAATTCCTACCACCATCCCATTACTGTCATGCACTCCATGGGATACGCATTCCATTATGCCTTCTTTTCCACCACAGAAAACGGCACAATTATTTTCTGCAAGTTTTTTTCCAACTTCATATGCTATGTTGCAATATTTTTTATCGGCAAAACTACCGCCAATTACGCCAATATTATATTTATACATAATAAACAAAGTGTTAAAAGGTATATAATTATTTAATTTTGGAAATGTACAGTGTAAGGTCCCTCACAGACTTTACATATGCAATTTCTCCCTTTTCAAAAGTTTCACCTGGATCATCCGGAACAGCCCTCCAGAGCTGGGAGTCTACTGCAATTTCATAGAAATTATTTTTAAGTGTTAACTTAATTTCTCCTGTTTTTCCAACAAGGGAATCTTTCCCTGTGGCCGGTTTTCTCCGGAATGGATGCCTTAACCAGAATCGGGAAAACCATGCTCCGATGAAAAAAGCTACAATTGTATCTAAAATGTATCCAATTATTATTATCTGCCCCATGCAAAAATCAATATAATTATAATATATTAATCTTAAGATTCCGGTATTATTTTCGGCCAATACATAATGTACTATGATAACCGGAGGAAATTTCTATACCGCAATATATTTTAGATGGTAGCTAATGGTATCCATATGTCTGGAAAAAATATACTTATTGCAGGAACCGGAGAATTAGGGAAATCATTGAGTTACGATCTACTTCTTCAAAATAACCGCGTGATAATTAATTCCCGGGATGCCGGCAAGCTAAAAGAAATCGTTTCTGAATTTTCAATTTACGGAAAAATTGATTATATAGCCATGGAATTGAAGGATGAAGGAAGTTGCAAAAATCTGGTAGTGAAAGCTGCAGAATCAATAAAACATATTGATTCGTTGATTGTAATGGTGGGTGGCTTTATAGAAGATAGCATTGAGAACCTGGATGGGCTTGAAAGTATGATCACAAACCATCTGAAAATTCCACTATATCTGTCTAAATACGCTCTGGAACATATGGTATACGGCTCTTCAATAATTTTTGTTAGCAATTCTTCAATCTCCATAAAAAATAAGACCAATCTCCTGTCATATTCAATATCAAAATATGCACTGGAGAAGTCAGCAAAGATAATGGCGGCCGAGCTTCTTGAAAAAGGCATAAGGGTAAACGTTGTCGCCCCGGAATACATAAAGCAAAACTTTGAAATTGGAAGAAATTATTCAAAAATGAGAAAATACGGAGATCTGGAAACAC
>JAKBQO010000140.1 GCA_021835185.1 Thermoplasmata archaeon | reverse complement strand
ATAGCAAAAAAATATATGAAAGGTTATTCAGGCATAGTCTGCTTTAAGGTAAAAACCGATCCGGAAAAGTTTATAGGAAAACTGGAGAAAATAGTTCCGGCAAACACCATGGGAGGGACAGAAACAGTGATATCTATCCCTGCTTCAATGTCACACAGGTCTTTAACTTCAGAAGAATTAAATGTGCTGGGCGTTGATTCAACATTTATGAGGCTTTCCGTGGGAATAGAAGACCCGGATGAAATAGTAAGGGATATTAACAGGGCCCTTAATGATTAATCCGCCCTTTTATGTAATTTATTAATGTATTTTTTGTAATCGAAAAATTAGTATTATCAACAATAAAAACATCATCCCCGCAATGGCCCATAGAATACTTTTCTATTACACTGTATACTGGCAATTGCTCAACAAGCCTTTCTCCAGGCGAGTTGAAGTGTGTGTATTCTATCCTTTCTTTAAGCCTGTTGCCATGCAAAGATTTGTCTGGAATATGTATATATATCATAATTATTTTATTCCTAATATCACTGGCAATCATTTCCGGATTAAAATATAATGTTTCAAGTATTAGCGGCTCTCCGTTATCTATTGACCGGCGCAAAACTGCATTTATTCCTTTATACATAAATTCTGACTGGTTAAGATATCCTTTTATTATATTTTCCTCATTCTTTTCTCCATATATCCTGTAAGCATTATAGACGCTTTCTCCCATTGCCGGGTTATCTGCGTAAGGCCTCAAAAATTCCCTGAGATAATCGCCTGAAAGTATTATATTTATATTAAATTCCCTGCTTATAAAACCAGATAAGCTTGTTTTTCCAACACCGGGAATGCCGCCAATCAATATAACCGGAATCATACAGGGCAATTATAAATATATTATTAATTCTTTTCAGCATTTCATCCAGAATTATCATTTCTTTTCTGTATGTGTATATTAATCATATTCTAAGCTATTACAACTGCAATAAATTTTTAAATGATAAGTTTATATCAATATGATAATTATGGCGACAGAAACTTGGGAAGTAAAGGAAAATGCAAAACCTAGAGGATTAGACGGCATATCAGATAAACAGATAGACTACCACTTTGATGTCCATTATAAGGGATATGTATCAAAGCTCAATGAAATATGGTCAAAGTTGCCAGATGTTGACCTTACAAAGGCAAACCAGAATTACAGTGACCTTAGAGAAATGAAACTGGAAGAAACCTTCAACTACGATGGATCAATGCTTCATGAGTACTATTTCGAATCCTTAAGCAAGGATCATGTTGCAATGCCTGAATCAGTAAAGGCACAGATAGAGAAGGATTTTGGAAGCTATGAGAAATTCGTGGCACTGTTCAAAGCAACAGGAACTGCATTCAGGGGATGGGCACATCTTGTGTTTGACCTTAACTGTGGAAAACTTAGGGTTCTCGGTGCCGATATACATAATGCATCTGCAATATGGAATGCATTGATGATACTGCCACTTGATGTTTACGAACATGCATACTATACAGATTACGGAGCAAAGAGAGCACCATATCTTGACGCATTCATGAACAATGTCAACTGGAAGGTTGTTGAGAAAAGGCTTGACAGGGCAAAGAGAACATACGAAGCTTTTAAGAAGGATTAAATATTTTTTATTTTTATGATTAAAAACGATGAGTTGTCCATTAAGATAATGGAATCCAAACTATTATACAGTAAAAAGATAAATGAAAGGGTCATAGATTTTATAAATATGGGAAAATCACGCAATGATTCACTCTTCATGGAATTGTGCTTCTGCATACTTACAGCAAATACATCTGCTGAAATGGGCATCAGGACCCAGAGAATGATTATGGATGGATTTATAGAATATAGCATGGAACAGTTAAGTGAAGAACTTAAAAAGGCTAAATATAGATTTTATAACAAAAGGGCTGGATATATTATAAATGCAAGATTTATCCGTAAAAATTTAAAAAAATTAATCTCTTCCATGGAACATTTCACACTCAGGGAATATCTGGTAAATAATGTCAAGGGTCTCGGGTACAAAGAGGCTTCGCATTTCCTGAGAAATATAGGGATATTTGATTTTGCTATTCTGGACAAGCATATTTTGCAACTTTTATTTGATTATGGATATACTAAGGATATGAAATTGAATTCAAGGGCAGACTATCTGGAAAAGGAAAAAATATTTAATTCCATAGCCAGTGACTACAATATACAGCCAGGAATAATGGATTTATATTTATGGCAAATTGCAACAGGAAAAATATTGAAATGAGCCTTAATTTTTGATAGCATCCATTTTTTTAATGTCCTTTTCAGTTGAATAAAATGAATTGTATCCGTGGGATCTCATAATTGATGCTGCATAAGCACTGTTAAGCCCCTTTTTGCAATAGAAAAAGTAATTTTTATCAGGATTTCCTGATTCAGCCAGCGAATCTATGGAACTTACAGGCATATTTATTGCCCCGGGAACGTGCCATAGATCAAAATCCTTATTATCTCTGAGGTCTATAATTATGCTGTTTTCCGGTATCGTATCACTTTTACTGTTATTTATTGAATTGATATAATCATCAATTTCCTCTTTCTTTATTTTTATTATTTCGTGTAATATTTCCTTTAAAGGAAATTTCTCAACCTCTGGCTTCAAATCTCTATAAGCTGTATTTATTCCCGGGTTTTTTGAAAATAATGAGCAGAATTCACCTATGGATTCGTCCATATACAGTCCCTTCCTTTTTGAATAGTTTATTGTTTCTTCCTTGTCAAAGCCTATTAATGGGCGGAATACCGGAGTATTGATATCGTAGGAAAGTGATTTGAGGTTTTTTGGAATCTGGGATGAAACCTGTCCTATAGATTCTCCTGTCACAATGGCATCATAATCATTTTCCTGGCAAAGCTCCTCTGCATATGAATAAAGAAGCTTTTTGAAGATGAGGTTTGCATATTTCTGTTCGGGATTTCGCAGAATTCCGGTTATCAACGATGTCCCGTCCAGTATGTATATATTGCTGTTATACCCGTAAGAATACCGGAATAAAAGGTTTCTTGCTGCCTTAAGCATGTACAGTGTATCTGAGGGGTGCGCCAGGGAGCAGAAAAGCAGGTCTGTTGCCATGCCACGCTTCATAACCATAAATGTAGCCACAGGAGAGTCGATGCCTCCAGAAAACAGTGAAATTGCTTTCCCTTCGGATTTCAATGGCAATCCTCCCGGGCCTTCCATCTTTTCCGTAAATGTGTAGAAATTTTTGTCCCGTACTTCGATATATATGGGCGCTTCCGGGCTTTCCAGGTTTACACCGGAAGAATTATCGTATAACTTATTTCCAATGGCAATTTCCAGGTCCTTAGATGTAAAATTATGCGTTCCCTTTCTGGTTACCCTTACAGCAAAAGTTTTATTTTTTACGTAGCTATAATAGTTTTCAACGCAGCGTGTTACTATATCTTCAATGGTGTTGAATGTATACTCATTAGCCCTGGAAAATGATTTAACACCGAAAATATCTGGCAGAATATTCATTAATTCCGGGCTATCTGAATATAAATAAATCCTTCCATCACTCTTTTTGTATTTCAGGCCAGAATCCTCCGGCAATGATGATATAATGTTTTCAATAAGGAGTTTTTCCATATTCCTCCTCGTTTTATTTCCCTTAAGGCCTATCTCTGAATACCTTACAATGAACATTGTTATTGTATATTTATTAGCTATTTATGCGTTGCTTTAAAAAAGTATAGCTAAAATATTTAACATATAAAGATATTTAAGCAGCATGGAAACAATAAAAATAGCAGGATTTGGAGGTAGCTTGAGGAAAGAGTCATACTCCAGGTATTTGCTTGAGAACGCCGTTGGATTGATGCCTGAGAATTCTAAACTTGAAATACTGGACATAAAGAATTTTCCTTTAATGAACCAGGATGAGGAGAACAATTACCCGGAAAATGTAAAAAAGTTTAAGAGGCAGATTAAGGAATCTGATGGAGTTTTGATGGTTACTCCAGAATACAATTACTCAATCCCCGGATATTTAAAAAATGTTTTAGATGTTGCTTCGAGGCCATATGGTGATAATCCATTCAATGGAAAGCCTGTAGCCATTATGAGTTCATCAATAGGCATGCTTGGCGGTTCAAGGGCACAGTACCACCTCCGCCAGGTTTGTGTATTCCTTGATATGATTCCTGTAAATACACCTGAAGTTTTTCTAACATTTGCACAGGATAAATTCGATGAAAAAGGCAAGCTTAAGGATGAGATGACAGCTAAATTTGCCGGGCAGTTGCTACAGAACCTTGTAAATCTTGCCAGGCAGCTAAAAAAATAATTTTTTAAAATAAAATAATATATTTTTATATTCTTTCAGTATCATAGTTCCATGATCATAGCGGATGTGACATTTTATCCAATTGGAAAAGGAGTTTCTGTGGGCGATACTATAGAGAAGGTTGTTAGCCGGTTAAAGAATAATAATTCAATTAAATGCTATCCAAATAGCATGGCCACGGTTATAGAATGCAAC
>JAKBQO010000139.1 GCA_021835185.1 Thermoplasmata archaeon | reverse complement strand
ATGCATATACACTTTCCATAGATGATGTGATAAAGGAGATAAAAATATATTATGAACCATATGGAATAAGGCAGCTTCTTATACAGGGCGGAGTCAATTCTTTCCTCGACCTTGATTACTATACCGACCTTTTCAGCAGGATAAAAAAAGAGTTTCCTGGCCTGGGAATACACGGGCTGTCAACTTCCGAATTACACTTCATATCTGCCAAGGCACATATTCCCATAAAAGATTTACTCATAAAATTAAGGGAAAGCGGCCTTGAAACAATACCTGGCGCCGGTGGTGAAATTCTTGACGGAAGCGTCAGGAAAAGGATGGGAAGGCCAGAAGCCAGCGGAAGACAGTGGCTGGAGATTATGGAAGAGGCACACAAGCTTGGAATACATACATCTGCAACAATGATGTTTGGCCATCTGGAAACGTCTCTTGACAAGGCGCATCACCTACTTTCCATACTTGAATTGCAGAAAAAATATCATGGATTTCTATCCTTTACACCGTGGAATTTCGAGCCGGGCAATACAGAACTTGCAAAGGAGGGCTATAAATATAGATCCGGTGGGGTATCGGTACTGAAGAATATAGCAATAGCCAGGATAGTGTTCAACAACGAATTACCAGTAATACAGAGTTCTTGGCTTACAAACGGTATGCAGATGGCCCAGATGGCAATATTATTTGGCGCAAATGACTGGGGAGGAACTATATACGATGAAAAAGTCATACCTGCAACGGGAAAGCAGGTAGGCAACCTCAGGAAGGAATATATAATAAATTCCATTAAACAGATTAATATGGTTCCCATTGAAAGAGACAATATGTATAACCCCGTGAAAATATATTGACATGGCTTGAAATATATCTTATTAAAAATATGACCCTTTTAATTTTTTCGATAGATATTATAATTAAATTTATAAATACAAATAATCTATCCATTCGGTGACTTTAATTGACTTCTGATGAGAATCTTTTTGCATATACCATCTCGACAGTATTGAATAATGTTGATAAAGACTATCAACATTTTATTATTAGCGAATTATCAAAGCAAACACAACAGAAAATACTTCCTGGAAAAGCTTTTTCCGAAAACTTAGAAAAAATAAAGGAAATTCTGACAAACGAGAAATATTTTTTTGAGAGATTCAATTCACTTAGCATTGATGCACAGCAATTCTACAGGTCTCTTTATTCAATAGGGCGGGTAGGGTTACCTTTGAAAGACCAGGAAAAGAAAGACGAATATAAAATTAAAAAAGAGGTTTCTGAATGTCTTGACAAACTCATGGTTTTTGCCATTCCATCCAGAAGCAATCCGGATGCCTTCATTATACCTGTTGATTATGCAATGATAAGCAGTTTGCAATGGCCTGACAATGATAATCTTTTACTGGTGTTTCCACTCAGAAATTACCCCATATCCTTTTTAAACATAATTGCAAAATATTATGGCGTGAAGTATGGTGTAAACAAAAACCTTGTTGCAACTGAAATTTACAGTAATATACTGAAGAACCTTAAGGAAACAATAAGGAATATAAACAAAAAGGAAAGGGAAATCATAGACTATATAATGCTTAGTGATGGTGTAACTTCGTTTGAGAATCTGCTTAATCACTTCGATATGAGAAAGCAGTCTTCGTATTTCTATGGACTTAGCTTCGATAGCATTTTTTCACCTACCTCTTACTACAATGGGGAACCATTAATATCAGTAATGACAAAGGGCCTTGTTTACTGTGCCAAGGGGTTTTATTACAATGAAATAGAATATGTATATATCCCGGGTGAAATTGCAAGCGAGATCAGAAATATAAACAGGCAGGAAAAAAAGCCCTCAGATACTGGCAAAAAACAGGAACCTAAAATTCTTCCCTCTGATATGAATAACTATGGTGTTGATTACGCATCAGAGATGAAAAAAATATTCATTACACTTTACTATCTCGAAAGCAGAGCAAAGAGGCGTTCTGGTGAAGCCCTTAAAAAATTTCTTTCCATGCCTTTAGCTGATATTGAGATAACACTGGAACATTCAAAAATAGAGCACTGGATAACGGGAAAAACTTCAAACCTTTCCATTACTGAGGAGGGATTAGAATTCATAGAAGATAGAAATTTCCCTTCAAAGCTCAAGCAGGAGATATTTGACCAGCATATATTCTCTGGATGGAAAAATGGGTCTGATCAGGGTGAGGAGGGAAATAGCATGAGAAAAATTTTCCTCGAGGCTCTTTACCAGTTGAAATCTCCTGCAAGGGTTGTTGATATCGCAGATGAAATGAAATCAGACGAAAAATTTTTCCACCTTAGAAGGAAATTAAGAGTTTCAATGATAGAAAGCGGGGGATTAGGCAGTTATTTGAGTTCTCCCGAGAAACTTAACGAGGCTATGGAAAGCCAGATGTTTGAAATAATACTTAAGGCGGTTTATTACCTCAAGATTTATGGACTCATAAAACTGTCATCGCAGGATATAACTCCAGAGACATACATTTTTCCAGAACAGGAATACATAGACATATTAAATATGGGAGGAGGGGTTGAGTATAAAAATGTAGAAAAAAATACCACAAAACCCTTGAAGGTACTTCCAAATAATGAAATACTTATCACCATAGATGCTGATTTTGTTGACTTTAAGACACTTTCCGGTTTTTCTGAACTCATAAGTGCCGATATATTATGCACATTTAGAATAACAAAATCCTCTCTTTCTGTTTATCTCAATAAATCCGGCAAACTTGAAGATATAATATCTTTCCTAGAAAAGAAGAGCTCTGTTCCAATTCCAGACACAGTTCGTCACCTTATAAATGACATGGAAAAGAAAGAAAATGAGATAAGCATAATGAAATGCCAGGCTGTTTTGCAGGTAAGTGATAGAACAGTTATTGATGGAATAATGAAAATTAGGGGTATATCTGATATGGTAGAAACGCGTATTTCACCTGAAATCCTGGTTATAAAGGAGGGAGTGAGCCTTTACAAGTTTGTAACTGAGATAAGAAAGAAAGGCTATATAATTCCCATTTCAATTGAAAAAGAGAAAAATAGAACACGCTCCACGTGGTCAAGATATTGAACATTATAACCCTAGTGCTCCTTTTACCAGGAATTACTCTAATTCTCATCTGTGGCCGAGTAAATATTCCTCAGCAGATCACCGTGTTCCAATATGTTGTATTTGTATCCCCTTTCTGTGAGGAACATCTGGCGCCTCATTGAAAAATCCTGGTCAACGGTATCCTTTGTAACAATGGAATAAAAGTTAGCCGATACACCGGATGATTTTGGCCGCAAAAGCCTTCCGAGTCGCTGGGCTTCTTCCTGTCTGGATCCAAATGTTCCTGAAACCTGTATAGCCACATTGGCATCTGGCAGATCTATGGCATAATTCGCTACCTTTGACACTACAAGTATTTTTTCCGAACCTCCCCTGAAATCCGAATAAAGTTTTTCTCTCATTGAATTTCTCATCTTTCCTGTGATCAATGGAGCGTTGAGGTTAGAAGCAATGGCCTCCAGCTGTTCTATGTAGTCCCCAATAATGAGAACTGAATCATCGCCGGAAAGCCGTGAAAGAATAGATTTGAGGGCGTCAAGCTTTGTTGGGTTTTCTGCTGCAATCCTGTACTTGACCCTTGGTGGTGCAACAGCATATTGAATCTTGAGATCCTCGCTGGGAAAATTGACTCTCACCTCATGGCAGAATGCTGTTGCTATCCACCCCTGCCTTTCAAGGTCTTTCCATGGTGCATCGTATTTTTTCGGCCCTATAAGCGAAAATGCATCCTCCTCTCTGCCATCCTCCCTGATAAGTGTGGCAGTGAGCCCAAGCCTTTTCTTTGCCTGTATCTCTGTTGTTATACGGAATACAGGTGCGGGGAGAAGATGAACCTCATCATATATGATAAGCCCCCAGTTTCTGGCCCTGAATATTTCGAGATGAGGATATCGCTCCAGATTGAACGACTGCTCCTCCGTAAGATTTCCCGGCGACTCACTATCCGGGTCCTGCATTCCATCCCTATCAGCATTTTTTTTTCTTGGGGAGTATGTAAGTGTCTGATATGTTGTAACGGTAACTGGCAGAATTTCCTTATTATCTCCAGTATATTCACCCACAGTCCCGGGAGAAAGGCTAGTTTTGTCAAATAGTTCTGAAATCCACTGTCTTACAGCTACAGTTCCAGTGGTGATTATAAGGGTATTCTCTCTAATTCTGTTCATTACAGTCATCCCCACAACTGTCTTTCCGGACCCACTTGGAAGTACAATTATTCCACTTTTGTTTCCATGCATGAAAGATTCCATGGCCTCTTTCTGATATGGCCTTATTGAAAGTTCTTTACCCTTCAACGTGACCTTTCTCATATCGAAAACAATAGGATCACCTGGCAGATAACCGACCATGTCTTCCACTGGATATCCAATCTTAATCATTGCCTGTTTGAGTCTCCCCCTGAATATTGATCTGAATTCAAGGCATGAGGGTGAAATTTGGGAAGTTATATAATGCGCAATAGTTTTCCTGC
>JAKBQO010000138.1 GCA_021835185.1 Thermoplasmata archaeon | reverse complement strand
GGTAGGCGACCAGCTGGATAAGGACACATACATAGGCCCACTGTCATCCGTTTCACAGAAGAACATAATTACTAGGCAACTGGAAGAATTAAAGTCCATGGGTACAATAATGCCCACAGGCGAAAATTTTGGAAACATTATCAGGCCAACGCTGGTTAAAATGAACAGGGACTATGGAGAAGAGATTTTTGGTCCCATTGCAATGTTAAGTAGGTTCAAAACCACGGATGAGGCAATAAAACTTGCAAATGATACACCATATGGCCTTGGTTGCTCAATATGGGGTGACCCTGACAATGCCGAGAAGCTTGTGCCATACATAGAATCCGGTACCGTTTCAATCAACAAGATAGTTGCATCTGATCCCAGGCTCCCCTTCGGAGGGACTAAGAAAAGCGGAATAGGCCGTGAATTGTCAAGATACGGCATACTGGAATTTACCAATATAAAGACAGTATGGGTCAATTAATTCCACTTTTCTTAGATTTCTATGAAAATGCAGAGTTATTTCATATCTCTATCAAAGGCCTCCAGGTCTTTTATATTGTCAATGCTTGCAGTTATAACACCTTTCTATCTTGCAAGGTTTGTTGGTGTATTTGATGTTGGAATTATAGTGCTTTTCAGCATTGCCTTTTCCACGCTGATAATTTATCTCCTTCCGGCATTAAAAGCAAAAAACGGGACCAAGATGTACTTAATAGCCGGCACACTTGTCATAGCCCTGCTGTTGAATTTTATATTTTTGGATTTCTATGTTTTTATATTTTCTTTAATACTTGGTTCAATATCACTATCTGGCAGGGATATAAGCCCGAACCAGCCAATAGAGCAGTATGCAATGGCATATTATGAAACAGATATAAGAAGCAAGAGGAATGCATTTTCTCTGTATAATTTCTTCTCATATTCATCATCCATAGTTGCCTCAATATTCCTCTTTCTCTATGTTAATATAGATTATAGAGTTGTATTTCTCATTCTGACGCTGGTAGCTCTATCCCAATTTATACTATATCTTTTCATTAAATTCCCACAGCACAAAAAAATGAAAGGAAAAGATCTTGACAGTGAAACAAAAAAACGGGTATTCTCACTTTCATACCTGTTTTCCATGGATGCATTAGCTGGAGGCATGGTAACCGTGTCTATGATATCACTGTATTTTAAGTATGTTTATCATATTTCCTTGAGTACTGCAGGTTTGATCTTCATAATTGTGAACGTTATAACCACAATATCAATATTGATTTCTCCCATAATATCATCAAAGATAGGTCTGATACGGACTATGGTATATACCCATTCAGTAAGCAACATATTTCTCATGCTTGTTCCAATTTTCCACGCACTTATTATAAGCGAGATATTTTTATTCCTGAGACAGGCAACAAGCCAAATGGATGTGCCTGCAAGAGATACATTAGTAAATACAATTATAGATGAGGATTATAGGGTTAACAGCAATTCTATTTTCTCCGTTGTAAGAAATGGATCACAAATACCGGGTCCTGGGTTAGTGGGTGCCATGATGACAATATTTCCACCCTTTATGTTCATTGCAGGAGGTGCCCTGAAACTTTCCTATGATATACTATTTTTTGTGAAATACAGGAAAATAAAAATATAGAAATTTTTTATATTGGTGCATAAAATGCACTTTAGGCTATATTATTTTATAGTGTTCTAATTACCCAGCATGGAGAAGATATCATACTTTGGCAATAGAGGGATTTCAAACATTATGTTAACTTCTCTTTTCATAGATGAATTGAATATATTCTCAATTCCGATGCTGAGCATATTTTTGGAACATGATCTGCATTTTGGCACAGCATTTCTTGGAATTGTAACTGGAGCAACTGTTGGAGGAGCATCAATTGGTTCCCTGCTGGGAGGATATCTGGCAGATCGTTTTGGCCGAAAAAGGATGTTTATGTTAAATCTTATTCTATTCATTGTATCGGCTATCTTATCAGCACTTTCTACAAATTTAGCCATGCTGGCCTCATTCAGGTTTATTGCAGGGATACCTGCCGGTGCTGATATAGCTAATGTATATTCATATATAATGGAAACGGAGAATCCGGGCAGGCGTGAAGTTGTAGGTGCATATAATACCCTTATGGCAAGTATGGCCATACTGGGGCTAAATCTATGGATTGTGTTCCTTCTCATAGCGGGATTTCCTGTGGCAGTAATCTGGAAAACGGCAATACTTATTCAGATTGTTCCTGCAGTAGTTCTCCTATCTCTGTATAGGAATATATCTGAATCAAGCCTGTGGAAAAAAAGGAGAAAAAGTACATCATATAAGGATTATTGGGGAAACATCATGCATAATGAACTCCGACGAAGAACTTCAATATATTCATGGTGCTGCGGAATTGCAAGTGGCATAGAAGTTGGTACCTTTGCCTTTTTCATTCCCTATATTATAATGAAATTTGGCATTTCTGGAATTATTCAGGAGCGTTTTATTATAATAGCTATATATTGCATTGGTCTTCCTGCAGGTTACATTGGCCCAAAAATTATTCCAATAGTAGGATTAAGAAGAATTAGTTACTCTGGTTTTTTCCTGTCATTCCTTGGTCTTATTGTATCTGGCCTTGCCCTAATACTTCATCTCTACATTATTCTTCCCGTTTCAATGATGGTGTTTGTATGGGGAAATCACTGGAACAACCAGCCTATAATAACTTCACAGGCCTTGATTGCAGATTCGGAATATCGTGGAAAGGCTGTGGGTATGTCCAACTTCATATATCAGCTTCCTTCATTCCTTTCTATCACGATTTTTCCTATAATGTTCTCATTTATCGGTATAGGTTATTCCACCATCGTGATCGCTATGGCGTCCCTCTTTGGAATAATAATAACGTTCACGGTATTCCGGGAAATTTTCGGATACCATGGAGACTTAATGGTGGACGGTATTGAATCAGAATCCTGATAACTTTAAATCTATTATAGCAATTATATACAGGGAAAAGCCCGAGGGCAACTGACGCCGAAAGGTGAGGAAAGTCCTCCCTCCACAGCTGGCTGCAACCGGTGAAAGCCGGTATGCCGAGAGGCATGGTTAAGAGACAAGAAATAAACGGTTCCCTGTAAAGTGTGATTCGTAAAAATGACGTTTCAGGGAGTACCGATGAGAACTCTCCCTGCAGGGAGCAAGTCTAAATTGAATCGTTGAATACAGCTGCTAGATTCAGGTAAGACGCATAGTCGAATGTTGCCAACCGAAAGGCTAACAGAAGGAGGCTTACTCCGGGCATTTCCCCTTTTTGAATATTATTAAATATGAATTTTTGATAATAACAGATGGAATGTATGGCGGCTGTAGCCCTGATACTGAATGGAAATAAATTTCTCCTGATAAAAAGGGCAGATCAGGAAGGCGATCCATGGTCAGGGCATATGGCTCTTCCCGGTGGGCACAGGGAAAATGGGGAAACATGTGAACAGGCCGCGATAAGGGAAACAATGGAAGAAACTGGGCTTTCTGTTACGGTAAATAGGCTGCTTGGACTATATCATACACTGAACGGGCATGTAAGTGTCGCTGCCTATGAATGTATATCCAGTAATACAGAAGTACATCCGGACAATGAGATATCACAATATTTCTGGTCATCTGAAAAAGATCTGCTGCTGGATAATGAAACCTACAGGTTTGGAGATTATGTAGTTTTTGGACTAACCTACCGCATTCTCCGTGATTATTTTTCCTAAATCGATGAATCCTCTATTAAAGATACGTATCAATATCAGGGTTCTTTTCCCATTTGTCCACACACACAAAATTGGAAACATTAAATCTTTCCCATTATTTTTTTCTTTCCGCATAGCTCATTATTATATAGTTGCAATGCTGATATAAGCCAATAGAAGGCACTTAAATCCCCCGTGTTCAGTATTTCCCCGGTATAGCATGAATCTGTCTGTCAGAAAACCGGAAACGGTCATCTATCTTTTTTATTGCCTCATAAAAATCCATCCCATAGAATAGTTCTATTAATAACAACCTGGTCTGCGGCGAATATCCAGGATTTCTATAAACCTCTGTTTCCGGCAAAAATCAAAATCCATTTAACTCTGAGAAATTAGTAATATGGGTAATTTTCAATCATCTACACAGTTATCATAATTCAGTTTTCATGGATTTTAAGAAGCTGTTTATCCAGAAATTGTAAAAATACCTGATATATGTTGCGATAGCTTTTTATACAATTTATAGTTTTATTCTGATGGAAAATCAGGATGCAAAATCCGGGCTTGCTACACACACATTAAGTATGTGGCAGGCACTGGCACAGGGGTTAGGGACTAATGGCCCAGCTGCAGTCACGGCTTTGTTTTTTGTTGGAATTGCCGGAGCTGTTGGTGCTTCTATGACACTGGTTATAGTTCTCGCATTCATTATATATTGCGGAATGACACTTGTTACCTACGAATGGTCGAAAGAGGTGGCTTCAGCCTATTCATGGGCAGCATTTCATAGGAAGGCATTTAAAAGTACAGGAAGATTCCTTTCATTTTATGGCGGTATATCATATTATTATTACTATCTTTTAGGATATACGGGCTTC
>JAKBQO010000137.1 GCA_021835185.1 Thermoplasmata archaeon | reverse complement strand
AAAAGGAATCCCTATGTAACAATGGAGGTTACAACACAGTCATCAGCATATGAATATATAAATTTCACAGGGCTTAACGACGTACTGCCATTGCTTGAATCCCATAATGTGGATGTATATGCAATTCCGGAGGGTACAGTATTGAAGCCAAGGGACATAAATGGAATTCCGGTTCCCTTTTTAAGAATATCCGGGAAATACTTAGATTTCGCTGAACTTGAAACGCCCCTGCTTGGATTCCTCTGCCAGGCATCAGGAATATCATCCTATTCGTCACTGCTTAAAAAATCACTGGGCAATATACCATTTATATCATTTGGCATAAGGAGAATGCATCCTGCTATATCACCAATGATAGACCGTTCATCATATATTGCCGGTGCTGCAGGCGTATCCGGAGTACTCAGCTCTAAACTTCTGGGCATCAAACCATCAGGTACAATGCCACACGCACTCTCATTGATCCTTGGAGACCATGATGCGTGGAAAGTACAGCATGACAATGCAAGTTTCAGGGTATTTCTTATAGACACATTCATGGATGAAAAATTTGCCGCAATAAAGGCAGCAGAGGAATTCCCAGACATTGATTTTATAAGGCTTGACACACCATCATCCAGGCGTGGGAACTTCCCCAACCTTATAAGGGAAATACGGTGGGAGCTAGACATCCGCGGCCATAAAAATATTAAAATTATGGTATCAGGCGGAATAAAGCTTGAAGATATACCCGAACTCCTGTCTGCAGGCGTTGAGTCATTCGGAATAGGCACATCCATATCATCCGCAAAACCGGTCGATTTTGGAATGGATATAGTAAATATAGATGGCACCGATATAACAAAACGTGGAAAATTTTCAGGAATAAAAAACGTTTACCGCTGCAAGACTTGCAATGATGTTATTGCTGGATATTCTGATACTAAACCCACCTGCCATTGTGGTGGAACAATGGAAAATATATTGCAACCATACATGGAAAATGGCAAAATTATAAAAAATGAAGATATAGAAACAGTCAGGCAAAGATCTCTGGCACAGATAGAAAATGTTATGAATTTATAGGGAAAAATTCCCTATATCATCAAGATTTTTGTTATATTTTGTATACATTATTACAACTACAATTGCTATTACAATTACCCATACAAGCGCACCGTAAACACCGTATATGTATGGCGCGCTAAGATCAAAATATACTGCAGCAATTATTGCCCCTACAAGAGTTATGCTGGAAATTCCGGGTATAATAATGTGCCTGAATATGTGTGTTTTCATTTTTCTTTTCTTCAGGTACATATGCAGCGATGTGTTTGTAAGAATGTGTACTATGTATGAAATCGGGGATTCAAGCACCAGCAAAAAGACAGATGAATAAAGCAAAGCATCTATTATTTTTCCTGGATATAGCAATTCAAAGGATATTCCGGTAGCCAGGACGATAGCCAGTGATACTATTGTAATAAATAAAATGGCATATACTGGAACGCCCTTTGTGTTCGTCCTTGATAGCTTTTCTGGAATTACACCTTCCCTTGATAATGAAAATATTACCCTGGATGCGTTTGTACCCAGTGATACTGTAGCCGTGAAAAAGGAATTTATTACAATTATAAGCAGTACAGCAAATGGAATAAGCCCCATGCCTGAGAATCCATCTTTGTATATGGAAAGTACCGGATATGCTCCTATGCCAGTGCCTGTCCCGAATGATACCATATTTCCATATCCCCATGAAATGACTTCAGCATATGCCGCAATAATAATGGTAACACCCAGAATTGCTATGCTTGCTATAATAGACCGGGGAACTGTTTTTTTAGGGTTTTTAGTTTCCTCTGCTATGGGTATTGAACCTCCAACACCAACAAATGAACCAATTGCGTAAACCATCATCGCCGCCAGAACTATAAAATTACCACCAACCGGAATAGCTGTAAACGGTTTGATGCTGATTGAAGTATGGTTAACGCCTATGAGATAGACTGAACTGGCAATGAAGAATATTACCTCAATGAGAATGGCATATGAGACGTATTTCAGAGAGGGTTTGATTCCTTTATAAATAAGAAAGCTCACAAATAAAATAAAAACAATGGTAACAGGGATCCATAGTATGTTAACATAGGGAACTGTAATGCCGAGGCTGGGAAGAATTGCGTAGGCAAATCCAATAAAACCAAGTATTCCAAAGCCTGTAAAACTCAAAATCTGGTAACTTATATACGATAATGCAGTGGTAAGGCCGAAACCTTTTCCAAGACCATTTGCCACAAATGTATAATATCCGCCAGAACTGGAAAGGTATTTTGAAAATTCAAAGGATGAATAACTCATCATTGAATAAACAATAAGGGCAAGCAACAATATTAAAGGAATTGAAAAAGCACCATCAGGATATTTAGAAAATGTAAATGTCAACAATGCTGCCGTTCCGGCCACGTAAAGGACAATCGTCCCTCCAGGCGCATTAAGCCCGACAGCCTGAGACACAGCATGCCTCAGTGATAGCTGATTATATCCAAGATGTTTATATTCCTTTTTGGGACGAAAAACTTCTTCCTTTATCACGTAACAGTTAATAACTGAATTATATTTTAATTTTTGTTATGAATCCGGATTTTAATTGATTACGGATTTCGCAATATATGTATAATATATAGGGAGCCAGGCATGTTTCAAGTTACGGTGGCTGGAATTCAGGTCTATTTCCCTATTGAAAAAAGTTAAAACCACCGGTAATATATATTACTATGCAGATTCTTAACATGGATAATATTGGAACAAATTCAAGAAGGGTATATGCACTGGAAAAAATTCAGAATGCTATTAATAATCTTAATCCAGCAGCTGCAATGTCAAGGAATTTCAATGTGGACACAGAAAAATTTGACCGTGTCTATGTAATTGGATTTGGCAAAGCTTCATTTAACATGTACTCCGGAATACGTGAACGGGTGCTCAAAAAACTATCCTATGCTGGGATTATTATACCCGATGACGAAGTACACAACGAGTCATATCAGGAACTGGAGATTTTGCGTGGTACTCATCCCTACGTTAGCAGTTTATCTGTAGAATCTTCAAAAAAATTGCTTTCACATTTAGATGGATTAACTGAGAAGGACCTTGTTATTGTGTTGATCTCAGGGGGAGGTTCATCCCTATTCGAGCTACTGGAAACTGGAATAGATGTCAATGACCTCAAGGATATATCGGCAGAAATCATGGAAAATGACGGTGATATATACGTATTGAACCGTCTCAGGTCATCGTTATCTGCAGTAAAAAACGGAAAACTGGCAAAATATCTTTATCCTGCATCTGTGGCTGGCTATATTATTTCCGATGTGGTTTACGATAACCTGAATATAATTGCTTCCGGACCTCTGGTAAATATCCCTGCACCGGCGAATTTGAAGGAACTGGCAAAGAAGTACATCAAAGATGCCAGATTGAGAGATATAATAGAAAAAGTAGATATTTCCAAAACACTGGACAGTAAATATTTTACTAATGTGAAAAACACAATTGTTTTAAAAAATCGTGATTTTGTGGATTATATTTATTCGGAACTTGAAGGTGAAAAGATAAATCTTGGAAGCAATATTAACGGAGATGTGAAAGTAGTATCCAGGGATCTAACTGACATTTTACGGAATATACTGGAGATCAAGGGGGAACCTTTCTGGTTTGTCTGTGGCGGCGAGACCACCGTAACAGTAACAGGAAACGGCAGTGGGGGTCGAAACCAGGAACTCGCGGTAAGAGTAATGGAAAATATGGGTGATAACGATTTTCTTTTTATTTCCATGGGCACAGATGGCATAGATGGAAAGAGCATTGCTGCAGGGGGAATAGTGGACAATTCCACAAGAATTGAAAATTTAGAAGAGTACCTTGCCAGTAGTGATACTTATACGGCTTTATCAAAAGCCCATGGTGCTATCATAACTGGCAGGACCGGAAATAATGTGTCTGATATAATGCTCGGGTTCTACGGGCGTACAAATAACAATTTTTAAATACTACAGGTAATTATGGAGTGATTGGCATGGAAGAGCTACTTTGCAATATTGAATTTGAGAAAGATGAAAAGGGATTTAGCGCCAGGTTGCGAACCGACATGGGTGGCTTGCGTGAATACAACGGTATGACATTAGAAGAAGTATTGAATGAGGTAATACTTGAGCTTCAGGAGGAATTCTCACCTTAAATTTATTTTAATTGAAAACAATAAGTAATGGTAAATTTTATTGGTCATTTTTGTGCATCATAGTTATTAACTAACATTTGCAATGGATAATATATGCGATAGAAAATATTCGAAGAATGAAATATATATACATTTATTTAATGATGAATGGTGCACGGAAAAAAATCAAAGTGGAAGAAAATACTTCCCATAGCAATTGCACTGTTATTTGTTTTAATGGCCGTCTCTTCTATAACCACTCATAGTACTGATATGCTTTCATCATCTGTTAATTCACATGCCTCTAAGGGCCCTGGGGTGACAAACAGTTCATCAGTATTGCCCTCAAATGAAAGTAATTATTCCTCTGTAAACCCGGAGAATTTATACAGGAATGAGCCTGCCCCTGTTGGCA
>JAKBQO010000136.1 GCA_021835185.1 Thermoplasmata archaeon | reverse complement strand
ATTCTCTGGTTCAAGGTTGAGTGCCTGGACAAGCCCTGCCTTGACTGACTGGACTGACTGTGTTGAAGCATAGAATGTCAGTTTTGAATCCCTATAATCAGCTATGCACCCCCTTGTTTCCATGGAGTTGGCTATTATCCTTTCATTGTAAAATGTATCCTCAAGTGTGAGGTCAAAGTCCACATCGTTTTCGTCAAAATCCTCTCCAAGATCGGCCTTTGCAAGTACATTGTCCTTAGTCCCACTGTGTATAGGTGACGCCTTCATTGATTCGTCTATACTTGATACCGCTTTCATTGGTTCATAATCCACAGAAACTGTACTTAGAAGGTCCTCACTTTCATACCTGGTTTTTCCGAATACTGCGGCAATAGCCTGTCCTTCATAATTTACTTCATCAATGGCAAATACAGGTTCTAAATATACTGAATTAGAATCTCCACCAAGGGAAGCCATTTCTCCCATGGATGATTTATAAAACAGCTTCAATTCAGAGCCATTTAACCCACCCTTTACGTTCTTTATCCTGGCTTTCCCATAGGGGCTTCTGAAAACACTCATATAGAGCATACCATCAAGTGTAATGTCATCTATGTATTTTCCCGTGCCATCAACATACCTGTCTCTGTAATCCATAGGGGCATATTGACTGGCACCTTTATTAATATTATTATTAATCATTCTAAACAAATAGTTTTTATTTTATTGGAAGAAGTTTCAAACAAAAACATAGTATTATATTTCACAGAAAAATATTCCACCATGGCTAATTGCGTGGCATATAATATAAGGCATGGCCTTAAATCGAATACCATGTGCGTCCCTCTTGAAATGCTGAATACAAGCCTTGACGACCTGTGTTCCAGTATAGAGAATATAAAGGTTTTTATTAATAAGTATGGTGAAAGTGATGGTGTAAATAAGGATGATGCCAATGTTGGTATAATTATAGTAAATACCGGGAAAAAGATAGTGGACATGTCATTTTCCCAGAATCTTGGCATAGACAAAAAGAAGGTTAATTCATCGCTGGAAGTGCTGAAAAACAGACAGTATAAAGCTAAAGCCCAGTTCCCCAATACACCTTTTTGAACATAGAAAAAATAATTTATCTTTTCACCATATTTCCATATCTCACTACAAAATCGTTTATTTCTGGCTTTATCACCATGGCACAATAGGGATTTGACTGGTTATTCGCAAAATAATCATGATGGTAATCTTCTGCCTCATAGAACCGGTCCAATTTTTTAACTTCTGTTACTATGGGTTTTCTATAATTTTTCTGCTGCTCCTTGAGGAAGTCTTTAATCAGTTTTTCTTCAGCGTCGTCATTGTAAAGTATAATAGATCTGTACTGTGTCCCTATGTCATTCCCCTGCCTGTTCAATGATGTAGGGTCATGGGTTGCCATAAACAGTTCAAGAAGCTTTTCAAAACTAATGATATCAGGATCATAGAAAATCTTGACAACCTCAGCATGGCCGGTTTTGTCTGTGCACACCTGCCTGTACGTTGGATTATCTGCATGCCCTCCTGCGTAGCCAGGAATAACCCTGTTAACTCCCCTGATCATTTTAAAAATAGCCTCACTGCACCAGAAACATCCTGTTCCAACAACTATGAATTTTTCAGCCATGGAAAAACATTGCCACGTGGATTATAAATATTATCTATACCCTATTGTATTTTCAGCAAATAATAAATACATACTGGCATTGAATTATAATGGAAAACGCATTGAAGGGAATAAGAATACTGGATATTACCCAGGCTATGTCAGGACCCTTTGCCACAATGCTTCTGGGAGACCTCGGCGCAGATGTGGTAAAGGTAGAGCCTCCCAATGGAGATCAGACCAGATCCTGGGCACCACCCTATATGAATGGTATTTCATCATATTTTATAAGCACAAACAGGAATAAAAAAAGCATTGCCATAGACCTGAAAACCTGGGATGGTAAAGAAATACTCCGGAGATTGATTGCACAATCAGACATACTGGTAGAAAACTTCAGGCCAGGCACTATGGAAAAACTTGGTTTTTCTTATGAGATGGCAAAAGCAATTAATCCAAAAATTATATACTGCAGCATATCTGGATATGGCCAGACCGGACCCATGAAAGATTATCCGGGATATGACC
The DNA here is from genome assembly GCA_021835185.1 of Thermoplasmata archaeon. The sequence goes on along the minus strand of JAKBQO010000136.1, from coordinate 2,495 downwards.
TTACAATACTGGCCATGAGTGGCCTTCTTGGCATAACCGGAAATCCGGATTCATCACCTGTAAAATTCGGGGTTCCCATAGGGGATATCACCACTGCACTCTTTGCCGCCGTCTCTATTCTTGCCGCACTGTATAACAGGAAACAGTCAGGCGAGGGGCAGTATATAGACCTGTCAATGCTTGATTCAAATTTTCTCGTTCTCACACATCAGCTGCTCTCATACCTCTCCACGGGAAAAAATCCTGAAAAGCTAGGTTCTGCACATTCAAGCATTGCTCCTTACCAGGCGTACAGGACAATGAATGGTTATATAGTAATAACTGTGGGAACAGACAGGCTCTGGGAGAAGTTTTGCAGTGCGATTTCGCCAGAACTAATAGAACGCAAAGAATTCAAAACCAACGTTGACAGGGTATCTCACAGGGATGTGCTGGAAAAGGAAATTGAAAATTTGCTGAAAGACAAAACTACAGATGAAGCCTATAGCATACTGGTGAAAAATGGAATCCCCTGCGCACCTGTAAACATGGTTAGCGATGCAGTAAATAATAGCCAGATAAAATTCCGGGAAATGGTTCTGTCCATGGAAACCGATTACGGAAAAATTACACTGGCCGGAACACCATTCAAGATGTCACGAACTCCAGGAGAAGTTAAGATACCACCACCGTGGCTGGGAGAGGGAAATGATGAGATACTTTTTAAGTTAGGTTATGCCGGAAAAGAGATACAGGAATTTTATCGTAATAATGTTATCTTCAGGCGGAAAAAAGATGATTAATATCTACTGTCAATCATACCTGAACTTAATCAGTTTCAGATCTTTCATAAATTCTTTTATGATATATTTTGGAAGATCAATCCCAGCCTCCTGCGACTTCAAACACAGATCTACAGTTTCCTGATGCGTTAGACTTACAGATTTTCCCGATCTGCTGTATAAAATCATGTACCCGAGATCATCACAAATCATAAATCTATAATGCAACAGTGGATTATAATATTTGTATTATGAAGCTTTAAATACATAATAAAATTGTACATTTATGGAATATACTAAATTGGGATATACAGATTTAAGAGTTTCAAAACTCTGCCTTGGCGGTATGTCATTTGGAAAGGCCAAATGGATGGCAGACCCTGAAGCCTCAAAGAAAATAATAAAAAAAGCTATAGATTTTGGAATAAATTTTATTGACACTGCAAATTTATACTCATCCGGAGACTCAGAGAAGATTATCGGAGAGGCTATTACCGGATACCGGAATGAGCTGGTTATAAGTACCAAGGGCGGGGGAAAGATAAATGACTTTACGCAGGGCTTCAGCAGGACAGTACTTCTCAACGAAATAAGGAATAGCCTCAAAAACCTGAGAACAGATTACATAGATATATATTTCCTGCACACCATATTTGACAGTGTGGATTTCAGGGATACAGCAAGGACTCTTTCTAACTTTATTTCCTCTGGAAAGGCCGGATATGTAGGATTGAGTAATTTTACCGGATATCAGGTTGCTGAATTTTATACAGTAATGGATATGCAGGAAAACATCCGCCCTGCCATAGTTCAGAATCATTACAATGCAGTATACAGGGAGGATGAAAGGGACGTAATACCCTTCTGTGAAAAGCACGGAATTGCATATTCACCCTTCTCTCCAATAGCCGCTGGTTTCCTTTCCGGAAAATACAAAAGGGGTTCAGAAAATGAAACTACACGGACAAAGACATATCCTGTCATGAAGGAGAGGTATTTCAGCGATGCCGATTTTGATGTACTGGATAGTATTGAAGAAATAGCCAAAAACAGGGGCATAAACGTATCACAGCTGGCACTTGCCTACGTCCTGAACAAGGGATTCATACCGGTTATTGGTGCAACAAAGCCTGAATATATTGAGGATGATATGGCTGCATTGGACATTAAACTAAGCAAAGAAGAAATGGAATTAATAGAAAAAAGGTACATACCACACAGAATTGTGAAAGGCACAGCAGGTTACTGATTCCTTTTATTATTTCTGTTTATTGCATCAGTGAAAAGTTCTATCAACTGCTTATCCACAACATCAGCATCAAACATTTTCATAGCAATTTCACGTCTCAACATTTTCTCCTTATAATAATCCATTTTGTTTCTCTCCTTTATGGATTTTATTCTTTCTATTTCCTTTATGAAGTTTTTTGGATTCCTGGGAACAGCCACACCGAAAATATTATCCTGCCTGACTATGTACCTCGGACCCATTGAGGTTGCTGAAACTATAAGGTAAAGTCCTGAGGCCAGCCCCTCGATTGCAGAAATAGAAAGTGACTCATTTATGGAAGGGACTATCATTACATCGCTTCCAGCAAGGAGCATGATCTTTTCCTGTGCAGATACATATCCATGGATCACAGTATTTTTATTTTTCAATTTCTGGAGTCTTTCCATATATGGACCTTTTCCTATTATGTGAAGATTTATATCTGCCCTTTTTTCCAGTTCGAG
>JAKBQO010000135.1 GCA_021835185.1 Thermoplasmata archaeon | reverse complement strand
TAACATTATTCTGTTCGTAAGGTGCACTTTTCAATTCCATATCCAGATTGCAGTGCGGGCACACTGTTATATTATTTATAGACATAGTCAAAAGATGCATTTAATATATATAATATATTTGTGGCAACAGGATAGTAGGAAAGTATAATATGTGCAAATTTTTAGATATGAGAATATTAATGGTTTAAGTATTTTCAGAATATAATCACTGAATTAAATGGTTTTATATACAAACACTTACTTTTATTTTTGTGAATAACACTTCTAATGAAACTACAGACCCGGTTTTAAATGAATTGAACGGTAAAATTACCACAAAATTTTACTGGGCAGTGACATTGCTGGCTACGATAGGTGGTTTCCTATTTGGATATGATACTTCCAACATAGGAACTGACCTAAGTTTTATACCCTTTGCGAAAAATCTTGCAGCAACAGACCCATTTGTATACGGCTATTTAATAGCAGGGGCCTCACTTGGTGCCGCAGTAGGTGCATTAATAGCCGCACTTCTTACGGATAAATACGGAAGAAAATTCCTGCTAATAACAGATGCTGCTATATATACAATAGGGGCACTTTTATCTGCATTTTCCGTGGATCTTGTAATGCTTCTCTTATCAAGGACGCTTATAGGCCTCGCAGTTGGTGCTGATTCAGCCATTGCAACAGCATATATAGCAGAATATGCTCCGAAGAACCGCAGGGGTCACCTGTCCCTTATGCAGCAGTGGATGATAACATGGGGAATTCTGGGTGCATACTTTGTGGGCATGGGTGTATTTTTCATAGCTCCACAGCTGGCATATACGGTTGACTGGAGAATTCTTCTGGGAGTGGCTGCAATACCATCTTTGATAGGGCTGGTGTTCCGTTTCTACATGCCAGAATCTCCAAGATGGCTGATACTGCATGAAAAATACGACAAGGCAATAGCAGCATTGAAACGTTTTAATGTTACGGCAAAGCTGTCTGAAATTAAAACTACACACGATTACCTTGTTGAAAAAGAAACAAAGCAAAAAGCAACGCCAGGGATAAAAAGGGCTTTTGTTATAGTCGGGCTTTTTATGATGTTCCAGCAAATTACAGGTATAAACATCCCCTTCTATTATGGCCCGGTTGTTATTGCGAAACTCCACATATTCGGTTCAACAGGTGGAACTGCTATATCAAGTGCAGTTTTTGGAATTGAAGCATCATCAATACTTGCCATTATAAATGTACTCGCCACACTTATAGGTTTCAGACTTATAGATTCATATGGCAGGAGATCCCTGGCACTTCTGGGATACTCTGGCATGGCATTTTTCGATGTGCTGGGTGCAGTACTGTACCTTTCACATATAGATATTGGTCTGCTTATAGGATTTGCCGGGTTCATAATATTCTTTGCTTTCGGTGTTGGTGGTACCGGCTGGATCATCCAGGGAGAATATTTCCCGACACAGTACAGGGGATTATTTGCATCCCTTATCGCCGTTGTGGACTGGATATCAAACTTTGCAATAATTGAGCTGTTTCCTGTGATGGATCTGAAAATAGGGCTTGGATATACAATGGCTGTGTTTGCAGTGCTTTCAATAATGGCAGTTGTTATCTTCTTCTACATAATGCCAAAAACTAAGGGCAAGAGTGTGGAAGAGATCAATGATATATTTGAAAACAATACTCTGGCAACAGTTAGGAACGCATCCATGGCCGGATATTCCGATAACTCTAAAACAGATAAAAAACAATAAATATTTTTTTTAAAATTTATTTAAATTTAGTTAAAAATTTTTTTATATGATTAATTTATCCACCATGCCTGAAATCTGGATATATCAGCATTCCGCCATCAACAACAATTGTAGTTCCTGTTATGTATTTCGCCATATCACTTGCCGCAAACAGGACTGCATCCGCTACATCTTCTGCATCCCCCGGGAATCCCATGGCTATTTTTTCATCAAGGTCTTTAAGGGTATCCGGATTTTCCCAGACAGATTTATTTATAGCAGTTTTTATAGCACCTGGAGCAATTGATATAACTCTGATGCCCATAGTTGCCGTTTCCTGTGCCAGTGTTTTAGCCATCATGTCCAGGCCTGCTTTTGAACTGCAATATGCACTGTAACCCTGCCAGGGAATATTCACATGGTCAGATGTAATATTGATGATTACTCCCTTATTTTTCTTCTTCATTCTCTGAATTGCCATTCTGGAACAGAAATAAGGCCCGTAAAGGTTTACAGATATTACCTTTTTCCAGTTTTCTATATCATCATCCCCCAGCATTGCCCGGACACCATCTATCCCTGCTGAATTCACCAGAATGTCAACTGTGCCAAGGGAAGAATCTACCTTCCTGAACATTTCTTCCACTGCAGCCGGATCTGCCATATCTGCACTAACTGCGATGGCTTTTCCCTTAGCTGCCACAATTTTATCCACTACTTCATCTGCAGCATTTTTGTTCCTGCCAAAATGGACCGCAACGGAAGCACCTGCAGATGCCAGGCTGATTGCAATAGCTTTTCCAATTCCACCACTTGCACCGGTTACAATGGCTACCTTTCCGGTTAAATCTATTTTTCCCATTTCTATCAGTAAAACAATTCAATTAAAGATATAAATATATGTTATAGGATAAATAATTTCACTGAAAATACTTATTTTATATAACCTCTATGGAATAGGAACATACAAATTCAGCATTCTTTTCAAGTGTTACAAGGCCTACATGGTTATGATACACATCCGGTATTCCCGTCATAGGTTCAACAGCTATAGAATCATTGCCTGCATACTGGCCATTGTACAGTACAAGGTATGGCATATTCTTCCTGACCATCCTGATAGAATGTTTTTCATCTTTTAAAATGACTGTAGAATCAAGATAAAAGCAGTTGTCCAGAGGAATCTTATTTAATTCCTTGCCGTTGTAATCGACATCAACAGTGCTTCCGTCTGGAAAATATACATCCTTATAATTGAATTTTTTCATTCTGCTGTTATATGATATTGAATAACTGCCATGTACATTGAAGTATGGATGAAATCCTATTTCAACCGGAATTATAGATGTCAGGGATTTAACATAAAAAGAAGTAACAAACAGGTTTCCAGTTATTTCATATTTTATCTTAATATAAGCTTCCCCGGGGTAAAACATAGATTTAAAATGGTTTGAAAATTCAATAAATTTATCGTCAGAATTTGAGTCAAATGCAAGTTCCCTGACAAGTCCATGTATGCTATTTTTCCCATCATTCTCCGGTAGCGAATACTGTTTATTGTTAAAGTAGTATTCTGCATTTTGAATCCTGTTTCCGAATGGAAATAAAACAGCGGCCCCACCATGTGTGCTATTTTTATCACTACTCTTTCTAATTATGGAGGTACCATCCTTCTGCAAATCCTCAAGATATGCCCCAACGGGGTTGAAATTAGCGTGAAAACCATTATATTCTAATTTTATCATAAACTATCATCTTGTTATGCTTAAAAAGATATCGGGCGGGTTAAAAATATTCAATAACTTTCATTTAGATGCAACAAAGGGCTTAGAGTTATTATATAAATAAAATACCAGGAATGTAAAATTAAAAATATTATTATATTTTTACTGGAAATTTTCTATATCTTCCAGTTTAATAGGTGTATTGACCACCCTGTTTCTGGTGATCAGTTCCACCGCACGTGCCAGTGCCGCCGGCGTTCCAATTGTGGGTGCCTCCCCCAATCCTTTTGCCTGGCTTGGTGAAGGTGATCCGTTTTCAACCCATTTTATATGGCAATTTGGGGCGTAATCCGACGTTAGAAGCCCTGCATCAGAGATGCTTGTTGTCATTAATTGCCCTTCAGGTGAATACCTTAAAGATTCAGAAAACATCTGGCCAACACCTTCAAGCACTCCGCCGGTTATCTGGGCTATAACATTTACCGGGCTCAATACATGGCCAAGGTCGTAATAGCTGTACCAGTCTTTCATGGTCACAAGTCCGTTTCTATTTCTCTCAGCGGTAATCATGTTGAAGTTTACGGAATTAACGTCGTAATCTATTTTCAGGAAGTCATAAGCACTGTAATTGCCGGATAATAATTTCTCCGGGCTATATTTCCCATATTTTTTAATTACCTGTTCCTTTATCTGGCCAGCCACTTTCATCAGAGCCGATGCCCCTGCAATTGCAGTCCTGCTTCCCCAGCTGCCAACTCCACTCTCCATTTCTGCTGTATCACCGTTTTCCAGGGAAATTAAATTCTGTTCAACCTGAAGCTCATTTTCCAGAATGCTCTTAACAAACAGTTCATGCCCCTGGCCATGTACATTTCCTCCAAGCTGGGCAGTAATTTTCCCATTGGAAACGTCTATTCTCGCACTCTCGCCGGGACGGGATGCAGGAATCAATACAAAAAATGCAATACCTGTTTTCTCCTCCCTTGAAATTTTACGGTAATTTACTTCTGCAAGTGCTTTTTCCAGGAATGGCCTTGTGGCCTCCTTTACTGTCAATCCGGTGGGGGATGTGAAAGGTTCAGTGGAGGCGTTGACAAGCCTTACTTCTGAAATGTCCATCTGCAACCTGTCGGCTAAAAGATCCATCATTCTTTCCATGAAAAATGCAGCCTCCGGTCTCCCGGCTCCCCTGTATGGGCCCATAGG
>JAKBQO010000134.1 GCA_021835185.1 Thermoplasmata archaeon | reverse complement strand
ATGATATGTATTATGGAATTAAAAAATTAAATGAATTATTAAAAATTAAAAATAAAAAATTAAATAATTATTTTAAGAAATATAATATAAATTTAAATGTACCTATGGAGCGTAGGGAATTAACGCCTGTGGAGATTATTGCCTCTGGCTTTGAAGGGCTTAATATAAGCCCATATGTGAAGTTAAGCATGGTCAGTGAAGCAGGAAGCCTCTATGCTTTAGCATGAGGTAGCTCACTTCCCACAGGTACACCTTATCACGCATTTCTACCTTGTGTTCTTATAATTTATGCTAGTTTAATAGGCAAATTAAGCTACAGGAAGAATTGATATGCAGATTCATGAAGTGATTAATTAACCTGTATATAACTAACTGAAGTTAAAGAGCCCGTAGCCTGATTGCCTGAAACATATCATATTGAATATTATCCGGTAATGGGCTATTTTTTTATAGAATCGTATAATGCAATAAGATGAAATCATTCGATGTGGTAACAATAGGGGCAGGTGGAGCATCTTACCCTGCAGCTTTCAGGCTCAAAAAGGCGGGATTCTCTGTCATTATGATAGATGATAAGGGAATAATGTCTGGAAATTGCCTAGCTGAAGGATGTGTGCCTTCAAAAGCAATCATAGAAACAGTCCACACTTATAAGCGTATAAGCGATTTTGGCGACTTCAGGATAAATTACAGGGATATTTTAAAAAGAAAGGACAAAGTTCAAATTTTAAGAAACGGGCTCCACAGAAAAGAACTGGAGGAAGCAGGAATAGAAATCTTAAAGGGTGTTGCAAAAATTATAGATTCCAGCACAGTAGAGGTAAAAACTGAGGCTGGCAATATAAAACTCAATTATAAGCACTTAATCATTGGAAGTGGGGCATACACATATATGCCGCAAATAAAAGGGATTGAATACGCAATAACAAGTGCAGACCTTTTCAGGATTGACCCTAAAATCAAGGACCTTCCAGAGTCTATAGCTATTATAGGCGGAGGCTACATAGGTGTAGAAACAGCTTCATACATGTCTATCATGGGTTCCCGGGTAGAGCTTATTGAACGTTCTGATAGAATCCTGATGGACATGGATCCGGAGATAGTTGGAAAATTAGAGCCATTATTGCCTGATATGAGGGTACATTTTAACAACAGTGTAATTTCAATAGAACCAGATGGGGATGGCTACAAAACTACTATAATTGATAATAACGGAAAAAGTGACAGTGTTATTACTGCCTGTGTAATGATGGCAACTGGCCGTGAACCACTTATTCCGGAAGGAACTGAAGAAGCGGGCATTAAATTTAACAGAAAGGGAATTATAGTAAACTCATCAATGCAGACGAATATACCGAATATATATGCAACAGGCGATGTGAATGGCATTGCACCATTATTTCATGCCGCAAAAAGGCAGTCACTGATAGCCGCAAACTGCATCATGTCAGGAGATATGCCTGTTGATCGCTTCCAGGACAATTGTGTACCATTTACCGTATACACTATTCCAAATATGTCTTTTACCGGAATTACACCGGAGAAGGCAAAAGAACTGGGCATAAAATACATAAAGTCAAAATATAAAATGGCGGATGATTCCCTTGCAGAGATATACAATGAGCCAGGAGGGGAGCTAGATTTAATTTTTGATGAAGATATGAAAATAATAGGTGGGTATGTTATCGGAAATGATGCGGGGAATATAATCAATGAAATATCGATGGGACTTTCAAAGGGATTAACAGCCAGGGATTTCGCAGAACTGCCACACCAGCACCCTATGACCTTCGAAGGGCTGGACAGCGCCGCAAGAAAATTGTTTTAAGAGGATAGAATGGTATTTAATTACCATTCCAATATAAATTTAATATATATTGTTTAGTCCCATTTCATATGAATTACCATGCAAGGGCAGGTTTAATCTATAATGCTAGGGCATTGTATGCCCTTAACTGGATGGACATTGCCCCGGCACTTAAATACATAAAATCCAGCTTCGATATTGACTTAATTGCACTGGGTGCCCTGGTTACCTCATTCTATCTTGGCATAGCTATATTTCAGGTAGTGGGTGGGTTACTTGCATCCTATATAGGTGATAAAAAAACATCGTTAACAGGATTGCTGCTCATGGGGATATTCGCAATTATCTCCGGTCTCTCTACCAACTTCACCGAATTAATTATTTCAAGATTTTTTTCCGGATTATCCGGAGCTTTTTTTCTTTTCATCGACCTTAAGCCTTCTACTCTCTGTTATACCGGAAAACAAATCTGCATTCCATATTGGTGTTTACAATGGGGCATTTGCTGCAGGCGGTGGTATCGGAATATTTGGATGGGCTATACTTGACCAGTACATAGGCTATAAAATTCCGTTCATAATAGCAGGGATAATAACACTGGCTACATTTATTCTGGTTGAAATTTCCTTCAGAGATGTAAGGAAAATAAAGACAGATAGGGCAGCACTGAAAAAAGGGTTGAAGCATGTGCTCACATCTAAAGTTATAATATTTATAGCATTAATCGGGATCGGTGCCAGAATTTCAGAAACAATAATTGGGCAGTTTTTTGTATATTACCTTGAAACAATACGGTTCAGTCCATCATCAGCAGGCCTGGTGTCATCAATATATTTGCTGGTAGGGTTTTTAGGCGGCATACTTGGCGGATACCATTTTTCCAGGACACACCATAAAATAGCAATGTTCGTCATAATTAATTTAATGCTGTCTTTTCTTCTTATATCACTGGGGTTTGTCCACAATTACATAATTATCGTATTCATTACGATTGTCCTGGGAATGCTTACAATATATGGCTTTTCTGTAATGTATACTTTTATCAGGTATATTTCAAGGAGAGACCTGGTATCCTTATCTTTATCCTTTAACAACTCCATACAGCTGGCAATTGCTGCCATAGCCCCCATTATTTTTACGGCTATTGCATACAGCTATAGTTATCGTGCATCATGGATCGTTACAGGCATTATTCCCCTTGTTACCCTTCCATTGATTCTGTTTATCAAAAATGACCTTAAAAATTCAATACCGGAATTTAATTGACCAAACTATTGCCATAATTCTTTTTCAAAATTATATAAATCAAACACTTTTGCTCATATTTACAATTTCTTTCCACGAAGAATCGTAATAATTTTCCCCTGTTTCCTCATACCCCAGCGAATTGTAATAATTTTTAAGGCTTTTAACCGCTTCAATATCTATTCTTTTAATATGAAGAGCTCTGGCAACATTATTTTCGATGACTTTTAGCAAATCATATCCTGAACCAGAACTCCCGGCACTGGCAAAATTCCTTGCAAGCATTTCTACCACTATTCTCTTTGGATGATATATATTTGGCACCAGCCGGAACATAACAACTCCACTGAGTTTGCCATCGGGAGATTCATGGACGATGACAATGTTATTGTCTTCCCTGCTCCAGTCATAAAAATAAGATATTTTGTAATCACGCATTTTTCGATCTTCAGAGATAAATTCCTTCCCTGTATCGGATGCCTTTATTAATCTGAAACCATGTGGCAACTGCACAGTTATTGAATGGCCTATAACTACTTCTGGCATTGTTCCACCCTATAATAAAATATGAAATAGCTATTTATAAGCCTTTTGTATCAGTTATATTCAATTTGAATAGAAAGGAGATGACTTCAACTTAAAACAGTCATGTTTAAAAATTAAGAAAAGTTTGAAAATTTCGAATTATTCTATTTTTGTGTAAAAACTTATAATAAATGATTTGTATTGTAAAGGTATGGCAGGAGAATACATATTATCTATAGATGCAGGAACTACAAATTGCAAAGCCGTTATTTTTGATAGAAGTGGTGAAATAACTGGCAAATCATCCATACGCATGGTATCATATTATCCCAGGGAGGGCTGGGTAGAACAGAATCCCTATTTTATTATTTCTGCAGTGAAAAAAGTTATCTCACAGGCCATAAAAATAGCTGGTATTGATCCGGGAGATATTGAATCGGCAGGAATTACAAACCAGAGAGAAACTACTGTTATCTGGAACAGGAAAACTGGTGTTCCGATTTACAATGCAATTGTATGGCAGGACAGGCGTACTGAAAATGTTATGAGAAAAATGGAAAATTATATAACAGTTATAGAGGAAAAAACCGGGCTCAGGCCAGACCCATATTTCAGTGCTGGAAAAATACAATGGATCCTGGATAATGTGGAAGGTGCGAGGGAAAAAGCATCGAAGGAAGAATTAGCATTCGGCACCGTAGATTCATGGCTCTTATTCAATATGGCTGGGTCAGGGCCCCACTCTACCGATTATACCAATGCATCAAGGACAATGCTATACAATATCCGTAAACTGGAGTGGGATAATGAAATGCTGGAACTATTTAATATTCCGGATTCCTTGCTCCCTGAAGTTGAGCCATCGCTCAATGATTTTGGATCAATTTCTATTTCTCCAGGAAAGGAAATACCTGTATACGCGATTATAGGAGACCAGCAGTCTGCCCTGTTTGGCCATGCTGCCATATCAAAAGGCATGGCAAAAAACACATACGGTACAGGTTCATTTATGCTGGCGAACACAGGAAATAACATCCCGGCAACCGGTTCCCTGATCGGGACTATAGCATACGGG
>JAKBQO010000133.1 GCA_021835185.1 Thermoplasmata archaeon | reverse complement strand
AACGAGATTTGTAAGGTCACCCCCATCGTCTATTATTAGATCAGGCGCAGTTTCCACCGTTTTTCTTATGTTATCGTAATATTCCTTCTCTGTTTCTCCCTTTTTTGCATAAACCATATAATTATAATCGTCCTTTAAAGACTGAACAACACTGTCATCTGAGCTCAGTGGGTTGCATGATGCCAGGCGTACCTCTGCACCTCCTTCAGTAAGCAAAAGTGCGAATATTCCAGTTTTTGCCTCAACATGCAGAGCCATCGCTATTTTTATGCCTTTTAATGGCTTTTCCTTCAGAAATCTCTCTCTGATACTGGCAGAAACAGGCATATGGTCCCTTGCCCACTTTAACCTTAAAAATCCGTTGCTATCCATTATTATCAAATGTGTATACTTTTTATGCTTAAAAGAATTCCCTTGCCGAAAATTTCAGCTGTGTATTCTATATTATTAATATCCATATTGGGAAACAGTGGTGTGCCTGAGAGCAATATTCCAGGATTCACATATATATAAAATTCGTCAAAAATTCTGGACTTAAGGAATTGCAGAATAACCTGAGACCCGCCCTCAACCAGAACCCTTTTCATGCCTAAATCATATACTTTTTCCATGATGCCACTTATATCTGTATTATCTATAACAACTGTTTTTACATTTTCAATATACTTCTGCTTCAGTGAGAAAATATACGTACTGGCACTCTGGTCAAATATCCTGTAGCCTGATGAAAGTTTAAATTGCCCGTCAAGAACTATCCTATTTGCTGCCCCATGGATAACCGGATCATCTATCATTACTGTATTTGCACCTACAAGCACCGCATCAACTGAACCTCTAAGAATTTTAACCCTTTCCATATCGGCTATTCCAGATATAGGGTACCGGCCTGCACCAGAGGAGATTTTTCCGTTAAGTGACATGGCAACGTTTATGATTATATAGGGCAACATGAGTCTAAATTACAATCTACTATAACAATTTTGAGATATTACTTATAATATAGTAGTAAAATAATATACTGTGTGTAAATATTCTTATTTCATACTTTAAAATTAAAATAATAGAGTAATTACTTATATATGTGAAAAATATACATAATACCTGTTTAAGGGAATTCGGTGATACAAAATGATATTTACAGGCAATATATATTATAATGGCAGGATGAGAAAAGGCACACTGTCAGTAGGAGAAGAAACAAATTTTACAGACGGCGTGGCAAATAATGGAATGTACGGTACCCTTATTCCGATGCCTGTCAACGCACATACACATATCGGTGATTCTTTTATCAGAGACGAGCCCAGGGGTGAGCTACCGGAAATTGTTGGGCCAGGAGGTTTTAAACACAGGCAGCTGGAAAATTCCTCAGATGACATTATAATGGAAGGAATAAAAAATTCAACCAGCTTCATGGAAAAATCTGGTATCCTGTCATACTTCGACTTTAGAGAGAATGGGATCAAGGGTGCTGAATTCATAAATCATACAGATAGGGAATATATAAGGCCTGTAGTACTTGGAAGGCCTTTCAAAAATGAGAGTATACAGGCAATACTGGATAATGCCAATGGCATAGGTTTGAGCTCGGTCTCCGATATGGAATATGAGGAAGCGATTAAATCCAGCATGCTTGCTAAAAAGAACAATAAAATCATGGCCCTTCATTTCAGTGAGAATGTCAGGGAGGATATTGACATGGTGTTAAATTTGAACCCTGACTTTCTGGTACATGGAATTGAGGCTCATGAAAGCGATCTTCAAAAAATTAAATCCAAAAATATACCGATTGTGATCACACCCCGATCCAACATATTTTTTGGAAAAAGGCCAGATTATGGAAAATTTACATTAGCCGGGATAGAACTGATGATAGGCACAGATAACGTGTTTATTACGGAACCTGATTTATTTGCCGAAATGGATTTTCTTTACAGATATCAGAGATTCAATACCTATATAAGCCCCAGTGAAATACTCAGGTTCGCTATTGATAACCCAAGGAAATTTATGGAAAAAAGTGGAATGACATATAATGAAAAATACATATTTTTCAAAAATGTACTTTTAAACGAATATCAGATAGTTACAAAGAAACATTATTTTAACCCGATTAATATAACCAAATATGAGTAAATACCAAACTATTAAATAATCTGCGGTGATACTGCCTCTATGTATTCGGAGGCAATAGATTTATTAAAAAATGGAAAACCTGTTCTCATCTTTGATGCCGACGACAGAGAGGGAGAAACAGATATAGTTATTCCATCAGAGTACATTACAAAGGATTTCATACGAATTATGAGGAAAGATGGCGGAGGGCTGATCTGTACAACAATCAAAGAGGAAGACGCAGATATGCTGAACATTCCCTATATAGAAGACCTCTATAGAAAATGCCTGGACATGGATAAATCAGTACTGGATGCTACAGATATGAAATACGACAAAAACAGCACTTTTTCTATTACAATAAATTCAAGGAACACATTCACAGGGATTTCTGATAAGGACCGTGCGGCAACAGTAAGGGAATTTGCTGAATTTGTAGGAAATATCAGGAAGAAGGGGTTAACTTCACAGGACTTTGGGCATAAATTCAGAACACCGGGGCATATACACCTCCTGATAGCAACTAAAGGGTATTTTTCAAAAAGGAAAGGGCATACCGAGCTCAGTACATACTTAATGGATCAGGCAGATCTCATTCCAAGTGCCACTATAGTGGAAATGCTGGATGATAACGGTAAGTCAATGAGCAGAGAAAAAACAGAGAAATATGCCAGTGAACATGGATATGGATTCGTTACAGGGAAAGAAATACTTAATCACTGGGGTGGTTACTCCTGAAAAAGATAGGCATAGTTGATACCACGTTTGCCAGATATGATATGGCTTCATCGGCCAGTGATGAACTTTACAGTACGGGCACCGGATTTACAGTAGTCCGTTACACCGTACCCGGCATAAAGGATATACCGGTTGCCTGTAAAATTCTTTTTGAAGATTACGAATGTGATATAATAATGGCACTGGGCATGCCTGGGCCGATGCCAGTGGATAAGATGTCTGCACAGATTGCCTCAACAGGGATAATGGAAGTGCAGCTCGAGGAAAAAAGGCATATTATAGAGGTCTTTGTTCATGAGGATGAGGCAAAGGATGACAAAGAACTGGCATGGCTTTCAGACAAAAGAACGAGGGAACATGCCATAAATACATATAACCTGCTTTTTGATCCGGAAAAATTAACTGCAAATGCCGGGACAGGGTTAAGGCAGGGATTTGATGACAAGGGCCCGGCAATGGATAGCAATGGCTATTCACATAGACATTAGGTGATAAAATATGGAAAAAATTAGAATAGGAATAGTTGTATCGGAATTTAACTATGACATAACAATGATGATGCTGCAGAGAGCAACAGAATATGCGAATTTTCTCTCTGTGGATGTACATAAGGTTTTCAGGGTGCCAGGAACCTTTGATATGCCTCTGGCAATAAAGAAATTGCTGAAGATGGATGACATTGACGGGGTTGTCACACTGGGAGCGGTGATTAAGGGAGAAACAGACCACCATAAAGTCATTATGGACAATGCTGCCAGAAAAATAACAGATTTGTCCCTTGAATACGAAAAACCGGTGGCTCTTGGAATATCGGGATCAGGAGAATCCAGGCTTCAGGCAGAGGCAAGAATAGAAATGGCAAAGGATGCTGTTGAAAGCTGCGTTAAAATGGTTAAAAGTTTAAGATCCCTTTGAATAAAATAATTTTCCCAGTAAAATTCTTCCTGTAAATATTTATTTTTACATAATAATTAAAAAAAATTAAATGCCTTTGTTTAATTACCTATGAAATGGGCACGTGGCCTAGCATGGATAGGGCAACAGCCTCCTAAGCTGTAAATCAGGGGTCCAAATCCCCTCGTGCCCGCCTTATGATTCCATTCTTGGTGCAAGCAGAAATCTTCCTTTTATTCTCTCTGGCGATTCTGTTCCCAGATTGAATTCTATGGTAAGGGGATAATCACTTTTGAATGAAAGTTTTATTTCCTCGTTTGGAGATACAGATTTCATAAACTTAAGCAGGTATTCAAGAGGATATGATGATTTTATTGATTCTTTGCACTGAATTTCCTTAAGCATGTCCTTTGGAAGTATCATTTCACTTTCATCTGCATCTGACATTGATTTGGCTGAAAAACTGTCGGGGTTCATGGTCAACCTAATGGCGTCTGATACATCCTCTGCTGCCCTTAAACCCTTTTCAAGATCTCCTTTGTTAAGCACAATGTAATCTTCTGCAACAATCTGGGGAACTCTGGGTGTAGTTATCTGGTTGTTGTCCAGCAATGAAATGCTTTTGATAATATTCCCTATCTCGAATCTTAATTTTTCCTTATCCTTTGTAATTATAAAGGAATCGTTTCCAGAAGCAAGTTTCAGAATGCCCTTTACTTTTTCCAGGTCCATGGACAGCTCTTCCTCATTATCAATATCATATTCAGAAAGCACACCCTTGGGAATTTCCAGAGAAACCATGGCTACGTGGGCCGGATCTACAGCATTTACAGATATGCCCTGCTGGCTTATTTTGAATTTGGCTTCTGTGACAACAGTACTCAGCGTATCAACTACGTCTTTAAGATTCTTTACAGAAATGTTCATTCTTGTCATATAATCATGACATGGATTGGT
>JAKBQO010000132.1 GCA_021835185.1 Thermoplasmata archaeon | reverse complement strand
AGTTCACTGGGTGAAAGATCACCCTGCATCAGCCTTGTTGCAATATATCCGAAATGCATAAGGTCTAAGGGGAAACTATCAGGCTTATCTTTATCTCTTCCAAGCGACCGTATGTGTCTTTGCCTGACCTTCCCGTTGATCCTGTATGATTCAACCTCCTCATAATATTTCACCACAGTGCCATCCTTGTTTTTTCTGACAACTTCTCTTACGAAAGACATTCATATCGTAATGGAATGTTCCACTACGATATTAAGATATCGATCAGTTATTTATATCAATGAAAAACCACGAGAATTAAGGGATTCACTGAGATATGCCTATCAGAAATGTAGTGGAAATTCTAAGACTATTTTGATACCATATATAGTTTTATTACATTCAGAATTAAATTTCTATATAAAACAGTATAATATGATACTGTACACAAACTGCTGTAATTTCAAAATAATCCCGTTCAATCCTAATTGACCTCCATGTTCATATACTTTCTACCTGTGATCCATTCCTCATTTATGTCCATCATTATGGATACAACTAGTCTCAACAGTAACTGTTCTGACGGAAATGCGCCTATCTTTTTTGCCCTTCTCTTGAATTCCAGGTTAAGCCTCTCCAGTACATTTGTTGTTCTCAGCCTCTTCTGGCATGATTCACCGTACGCTTTGTAACTGTACAGTGAGGGATACCACCTCTCAAACATATCAGATGCCTTTTCCAGTTCCTCCTTAATGAGAAGATCCTGTGCCTGAGATACAAGTGATTCATTT
Source organism: Thermoplasmata archaeon (assembly GCA_021835185.1). Next base: position 3,970 of record JAKBQO010000132.1, on the reverse strand, counting down.
TCAAGTGCCTGCCTTATGATCTGCATAACAGATGACTGTTTCTTCTTTGGAATTAATTTCATGAGATTTCTCATGAAATGGACATGGCATTACTGCCATGCAGCACTTAAAAAGGATCTTGCACCCGATTCCTGTATCCCCCTGTGGCCATCTGATATTACCAGTTCAACACCATTGAGACCTCTCTCCTTAAGATCATCAAAGAAGGATTCCCATCCAACTTCAGTTTCTGAGTCATATAAATGTGCACTGAGGATCTCCCTTCTTCCTTCAGAATCTATGCCAATGCATACATACAGTGCTTTGTTTCCATATCTGCCATCTTCTCTTATCTTGAAGTATGTTGCATCTATGTATATGAATTTCATCGGTCTGTCTATTCTCCTTTCAAGGAACGATTTCACTCTTGCATCAAGTTCTGATGCAAGTGCTGGTACATATGATGCTGATATGTTCTCTACACCAAGTGATTCAACAACGTTCATGACATTCCTTGTGGAAACACCCTGTATGTAAGATTCAAGTATGACTGAATTGAGTGCCTTCTCAACATTACATGGGATTATGAGGAAATATAATGAAAGACAGTGAAAAAATAATTTTTATGCTGTATTGAAATGGCCTCTTAAACTTAAATAACCTCAAAATTTAATTCCTGTTTTCAGTATTATGTATTTTATTGTTCAATAATTGTCTGCATTTTTATATCGTATTAATTTTAATATTTTATTTATTATTTGGGTTTTTCAGAATAGTATGTCACATATGACACAATATTTATATAAAACTATGTCTTATGTGACATAATGATTTCAGATGAGGAATTTATCAGTATTTTATCGGATTACAATTTCTGGGGGAAAAAACCTTATACAGGTATATTAAGGGAGTTTTATATAAATAAAATACTTAAGATATTAAATGGAATAAATATAGTAACTGAAAGTGGTCTGCGCAGATCCGGAAAATCATTCATATCCCTGCAGGTTGCCTCATCATTTATTCAGAATGGTTATAATCCGGAGGATATATTAATTATAAATTTTGATGATGAAAGGCTTGATAATAATATTAAAACCCTTGATAATATATATAACGCATACAAAAAACTGATTAAAAAAACAGATAATAATGTAATAATAATTGATGAGGCACAGGAGGTGTCCGGCTGGGAAAAATTTGTTAGAACATATTCAGAAAAAATAAAATTCATAATTACAGGTTCATCCTCTAAATTATTAAGCTCGGAATTCTCAACACTACTATCAGGAAGAAGCATAAACATCACTGTAACTCCGCTGTCATTTAAGGAATATCTTGCATTCAATGATATAATCATAAATGGTGTTAAGGATATGGGTATAAATCTGGAAAATATCTTAAAATACCTTGAGTTATATATTAAATACGGTGGCATGCCTGCCCCGACACTGTATCCAGATATACATGAGGAATTAATAAAAAGCTATTTTGATACCATTATTTTAAAGGATATAATGGATAGATATAAAATAAGGGAAGGAGATAAATTAAAGTTTTTAATTAAATATTATTTAACAAATATTTCGTCACTAATCACTTATAATAGTATATACAAATCAGTAAAAAATACACTGTTACTGCCTTTAAAATCTATTCAGAGATATACTGAGTATATAGAATCCTCTGGCCTGATATTTTTCACAAAGAAATTTTCATATTCATTAAAAGAACAGGAAAACAGCCCAAAAAAGGTTTATTCCATTGACAATGCATTTTCATATTATTTTGGGTATAATTTCATGGAAAATAAGGGTAAATTCATAGAAAATACCATTGCACAAGAATTTATAAGATTAAAAAACCTTATTCCATTTCTGGAATTATATTATTATAGGGAAAATAGCTATGAAATAGACTTCGTAGTAAAAATAAAAAATACCATAATTCCAGTACAGGCAAGCTATATAATTGATGAAAATAATATTAAAAAAGAAATAAAGGGAATAATAGACTTTTCAGAGAAGTTCAAAATTAAATCAGGAATTGTTATAAATTACAATATCAACGGGGATAAAAATTATGATGGTATTAAAATTAAGTTTATAAAATTACATGACTGGTTTATAAATTCATATAACTATATAATGAATTACGAAGGCATTGAAAATAAATTGCAATAATTAATTTATATGCATTTTTGTATAAATATAAATCTTCTGTTAATAATTAATATTAAATTAAATAAAAGGATAATGTAATTATTGATAGTGTGCGGAAATTACAACAGATTGTGTACAGTATCTATCTCAACCCTTGGGCATAAAGATTTATCTATGATGTCTTAATATAATTCTATGTTAACATTCGAAGATTCCTTTGATGTAAAGACCACCCCAGAAAAAGCCTATGGGTATGTAGCGAATCAGGACACCCTGATAAAGCTTGTGCCAGATTTATTAAATTATGAGAAAGTTGATGAAAACGAAATGAAGCTTACAGCCAAGGCCGGTGTTTCATTCATAAAGGGAAAATTCGATCTGGTTCTTGATGTAACAGATAAAACAGAAAATAAACACATAACACTTAAGGGAAGGGGCAATGGTTCCGGTGCATCGGTTGATTTTACTGTAAATTTTGATTTTGTACCTGAAGGAGACGGAACGAAGGTTGACTGGAAAGCCGAAATGAATATTGTGGGCACAGCCGCAAGCATGGGTGCAAGAATGCTCAAAAGTGCTTCTCAGAAATATATTACTAAACTGGTTGGCAATTACAAAAAAACCCTTGAAGAGGAGTCGGGAAACTGAGAATAGTGATTATCATGCCCATAAACACCAAGGATTTTAAATCATCTGAAACAAATTCAATCCGCACAACCATACTTGATTTTCTTGAAAAAAACAGGGAAAATGCCTACACTCTAAAGGAGATCAAAGACCACCTTTCTGGAGATCATGATGAATGGATGATACACATGGAACTTACATCGCTGTTATGGTCTGACAAGATAGAATACAGGGATATCTATGATAACAAGGGGAAACTTGTGCGTTATTTCCGTATAAACGAACCAAAAAAATAAATTCCAATTCTTTTCTGCCCCGACAATTAGGTTTAAATTATTATCTACATTTATCCCATATGATATATGAATTTGAGGGACAAGTACCCACAATAAGCAAGAAAGCCTATGTTTTTGAGAATGCCACAATAATTGGCAACGTCCATATAGGAGATTATGTGTGGATTGGTCCTGGAGCAGTTATAAGGGGCGATTATGGTGAGATATCAGTAGGTTCATATTCGGCAATAGAGGACAACTGTGTAATTCATGCCAGACCAGGTGAAAAAACATCAATAGGGGAGCATGTTACCATTGGTCATCTTTCAGTTATACACACAGGTACAATTGGAGATTATGCTGTCATAGGAATGAATGCTACCGTTTCCGATTTCGCAACTGTAGGAAAATGGGCTGCTATTGGTGAAGGGGCAGTAGTCAAAAATTCAAGTAAAATACCTGAAAAATCAATCGCGGTAGGTGTACCGGCAAAGGTTTTAGGTCAAGTTTCCGATGAGTATATGAAAGTATGGGAAAAATATAAGGAAAACTATAACAGTTTCTGTAAAAGGTACTTAGAAAATCTTAAAATTGCTAAAATTTAAGTATATTTTTAAATAAAAGTATAATCTGGCTCAGTTATACTTTGAAATTACATCCTCTATCTTCTTGTAGTCTGGTTCTTTTCCTGCATCCTCGCTAATCCATTTATAGACAACTTTCCCATTCTTTTCAAGTACAAAAACGGATCTTTTGGAAGCGGTCAATTTGTTTATGTTAAGGAAATTGTCATAGAGTGCACCATATTTTTTTGATATCTCACGGTTTCCATCACTAAGAAGATCAAATTGCAGATTGTTTTTTGTTGCAAACTCCTTGAGGGAGAACGGTGAGTCCACACTTATACCCACTACCTTTGCATTGAAT
>JAKBQO010000131.1 GCA_021835185.1 Thermoplasmata archaeon | reverse complement strand
TGATGTCAGGGTAAAATCACCGAATTTTATCATTCCTGACTGTATAAATTTTTCCTTATCCATGGCTTCTGATTAAAAATGTTTATTTAATTATATGCCTGCCCTCGCATATCTATTATATATGCATAATAAATATACAACGATGGAAAGTAAGATTATATTTGCGCTGGATGTTTATGATTACAATACAGCTATGGAACTGGCCAGAACTGTTGGAGAAAAGGTATTTGCAATAAAAATCAACTGGCCTGTAATTCTGGAAAATGGCATAAAAATTGTCCGGGACCTTTCTAAATATGCGAATATAATATGTGATTTTAAACTCGCCGATATAGATAATACTGTGAGCATGATCACAACAAAGGTAAAGGAATATGGTGGGTATGGTATAATTAGCCATTCATTTACAGGGTTAAATTCCTTGAAAGCTGTGGTTAAAAGCGCCGGAAACATGAAAGTATTTTCAGTTGTATCAATGTCACAGGAGTCATATCTTGACAATATTACAGAGGAGCTCATAAAAATATCAAGGGAGGCAGGTGTGTACGGGCTGGTTGCACCTGGAAACCGCCCCTATTACCTTAAAAAAGTCAAAGAACTTTCAGAAGGATTAAAAATAATTTCCCCGGGTGTAGGTGCCCAGGGTGGTGATATAGTAAATGCAATGCTTCTGGGATCTGACTATGTAATAATCGGGCGATCTATATATAACTCCCCTGACCCGCTGGAAACCCTTGAAGGTTTTTCCAGCAGTATTAACAATAAATTAAATAAATAGAGTTACATATTAATATATGTATATTAGCGTTTTAAATTTCAAAGGTACGATAACAGGGAGTTCACAGGGCACCTATATGCCTGCCCTGCGTTATATAGAAAGGAAAAAGAAGGTAAAGGCATTGCTTCTTATTATAAACTCCGGAGGCGGGGATGCCAACGCTACAGAAATACTATATAATCAATTAATGAAAATATCCAGTAAAAAACCTGTTTATGCGCTGATAGAGGGAATAGGCGCATCCGGAGCCTACTGGCTTGCATGTTCAGCAGAAAAAATATTCGCTATGCGGACATCTCTTGTTGGCTCAATAGGCGTTATAAGCATGTCACCTGATTTTTCAGAATTCCTTGATACCCTGGGAATTAAAATGAGGATAAATAAGGTTGGAAAATATAAGGATATAAATTCTCCATTCAGGCCAATGACGGAGGAGGAAAATACCATTTATAACAATATTATGAAAGACGTTTACTCAGTATTCAGGGAAGAGGTCAAAAAGAGAAGAAACCTTGGTGAAGATATCATGGAAGAGATTGCAACAGGGCTTGTATTTTCTGCAGAACAGGCAAAGAAAAATGGGCTAATAGATGGCATAGCCAATCTGGAAACTGTGGTTGATGAGTTGAAAGCAAAAACAGGAACAAATTCCCTAAAAAATCTCACACCGAAAAAGCCATTTATTTCCCGTTTAATGTCCATGTCCTTCGAGGCTATATATAACGTTATAAAATAAATTTCCGGCAATTAACTATTGAATTCCATATGGCAATAATATCATTTAAGGAAAGACCTGTACACTTTTTTTATATTGCTGTATATACTGTCAGTGTTATTGCCAAGCAGGTATGATATTCCGAAAGCAGCACCGAATCCCGTGCCTTCTTTTACATAGCCCTCATCGTAATATTTCAATCCGGTTATTCCGGAAAAATTCATGTTTGCATATAATACGCTTTGCCCGGCAAGTTTTCTCATAAGTTTATCCTTATCTTTCATAATATAGCCTGTTGTGAAGACATACCTGTTATTATTGCCATTTATCAGCCTGTCAAGGTAAAATACTGTTGCCATCTGGGTACCTCCTGCATAAAATAATGTTGATTTTTTAATAACACTGCTAATCCCAAGGGAAATTGCCATCATATAATCACCGAATTCAGCCACGCTATCATTATAACCAGGCAACTGTCCAGTTCTCTCCAGTGCACGGGCCGTAAATGATTCTTTTATTGCATCTGGAGAATTTTTCATTGAACTGCTTGTCATTTCACCAATGCCAATGGAGGAAAGTACAGTGTGGGCAGTTGTGGTACCTCCAGGAACACTTTCTGCCAGAAATATAAATTTATACCTTCCATCAAGCAAATTTCCGAGATAACTCCCATAGGCCTTTGCTCTTTCATAAAATTGCAACGCCCTTTCCTTTGATCCATCACCCGCACTCCCCAGTGATGTTTTTATGAATGGAATTGCAGGATCCTGGATAAATCCAGCGTCCATAATTAAGGTATTTATGCCCGATACTTCATTGGCGCCCCTTGTTATTATTGACGGTGTAGGAATGCCCTCTTCTGTCATTGGAACAACATCATAGCTTATGCATTTCCCTTCTGATATTATTTCAGAATCCAGTACAGGTGTCAGTTTGGTAAGCTCTGGAGATGCACCTGCCGCAGAAATACCTGGAATTGTTGATACCCGGGTTGTCCCTCCAAGAAGAATATAAAGTATATCATGCCTGTCTGTAATTTTGTTATAAACATTATTGCCTTCAACTATTTCCATAAATTGCCATTGCCACGATATTATAATACTTCTGCTGAAATCATGTTTAAATTCATTAAAGGATATTTTATTTAGAATAAGAGAAAGATATGCAAAACAAACAGGACAAACATTACGGGAATAACAAATATCAGCAGGGTTAGAATTGAGGAAAGGTAGTATATGTGCATTGCTTTCTTTATGTCATTAACACCAGGGGATTTTGCATCAGGATTTATTATGTATTCACCGGATTTCTCAAGCCTGATACCAAGCACTTTAGCCATTGCCCCAATGCTGTATCCTGCATTCAGGCTGTCTGTTGTATTTATTATCCTGGTTTTTGCGTATTTAATACCCAGAAGGAAAGCACTGATGCTGAACATAAACGGTGCCATTCTTGAACTGATGAAGTTTGTAATAGAATCTCCAATCGCAGTGCACCTCCCGAATTCATAGTGGATATTGTCACGATATGCTATATTGGAATCCATAGTATTGATAACTCTGGCCACCATTGCACCAGCGATGCCAAAAAACGCATAGAAGAACATAGGTGTTAGATATCCATCTACAAACCCTTCTGCAATAGTTTCTACTGCAGCGGATGCTATTTTTTCAGAATCCATACTGGAGGTATCCCGCCGGACAACCATAGATGTGTATTTTTTAGCTGAATCCAGATCACTTTTTTCCAGTGCATTTATAATTCTGTTTACATGTGTTCCCATACCCCTTATAGAAAATGTACTTTTAAGGAAATATATATAGATAACAGCGAAAAGAATAAGCAATATTGTATTTTTAGCTATGTATAATAAATACAGTACGGCAACTAATGGAACCGTATTTATAAGTATGATAGAAATAAGAAAAAAACATCCGGCTGCTATTTTATTATTCTTTGAAATAAACCGTGTTTTTAGCTTTGATATGGTAATGCCTATAAAAACTACGGGGTGTATCCTGTTTGGGGGTTCCCCTATAACAACATCAAATAAAATAGAAAAAAATAAAATTAACAATGCCAGGACAAGCAATTCAATCATAATATCAAATCTTCTAGCAGTTCCATATTCATATTCCCGGTAAATAGTTTTGAGGTTGCATCTATATTTTTAATCAGGGTTTTTCTGTAATCTCCGCTCTCAATATTCAGCAGGCGATTCAGTAATGCCCTATTCTCAAATATTCCGTGTATGTTTGTCCCATATATATTTCCACGTACAGACCCCTCAGGCTTTCCATCAATGTATGCCAGGGGTGGCTCCATGTTCCTCACTATTGACCCATAATGTATTTCGTAACCTTCTCCATGAATTTCACCTGGAAAAATCTTATCATTCAGGGTGTAGCTCACAGCACCTGTAATCTTTTTATTTTTAAATTCTGTTTCTATATCCAGTATTTCCAGGCATTTTATTTCCTTTTCCGCGGATTCCACATTATCAGTATCTATGACCCGCTTGCCCAGCATTTGATAGCCGCCACATATGCCAATTATTGTTTTCGTGGCCTGAAGTGCTATCAATTTGCTGGCTATGCCATATTTTTCCATATAATGAAGATCCTCACCCACAAGTTTTGACCCTGGCAATATTATAACATCGCATCTGTCCAGGGCATCAATATTGTCCTTATCCACGAATGTGAATCCAATATTGAGCAGGTAAAATGGGTCAAAATCACTGTAAACTTCCATATGTGGATATTTTATTATGCAAATTCTATGGTTCTGTATAGCCGGCTTATTATAATTTAATGAATCTTCACCTGGAAGGGAAATACCAGAATATGGGATAACCCCGATAACCTTCTTTCCTGTTAGTTCCTCCAGTTTTAATATTCCTGGAGAAAGCATTTCAGAATTTCCTCTCATCCTGTTTATTACCAGGTATTTTACAAGATTGCTATCAGGCATGAGTTTTACAGTGCCATAAAGGGATGCAAAGACGCCCCCCCTCTCAATATCTGAAATTAGAATTGCCGGAGTCTCGTACATGCTGGAAACATATGAATTTGCAAAATCACGATCCTGCATATTGATCTCTGCAGCCGAACCTGCACCTTCAGATATTATAATGTCATATTCACCGGAAAGCCTATCTATTGCACCCTTTATTATTGCTTGAGCATTATTTTTCAGATAACTGTAATACTCTTCTATTTTCATGCTTCCTATAGATTTTCCCTCTACTATAATCTGTGATTTCCCCATCCCTTCCGGTTTTATAAGAAATGGATTCATATATTTAGA
>JAKBQO010000130.1 GCA_021835185.1 Thermoplasmata archaeon | reverse complement strand
ACACCCAATAGAGGTTGAAGTGAAACATCCGGATGACATATCCCAGATATTTGATGAAATAAGTTATGGCAAGGGCGGAAGCATACTCAGAATGATCAATGCCTTCGTCACCGACGAGGTATTCAGTAAAGGTCTTCACCTTTACTTGGAGAATTTCAAATACAAAAATGCAGGAGGTTCTGATCTCTGGGAATTTATAGCTAAGGTTTCAGATCGCCCCGTAAGAAAGGTCATGGAATCATTCATACAGAATATAGGTTATCCAATAGTTGAGATAATGGAAGAAAATGGAACGCTGAAACTGAACCAATACAGATTCCTGCTCAACGGCAAAAAACAGAATGTCCAGTGGAAGATTCCCCTAACAGCCAGGTATACCGGTGGAACAAGAAGTGTATTGTTTGATTCTGAATCAATGGAAATGGACTCCTCAGGATTTATTAAGCTCAATGACAGCGAAACAGGATTCTACCGTGTACTTTATTCCTCTCCTCTCTATGAGAATATAATAAAAAATATATCGATACTGGACAATAAGGATATATTTGGGTTGCTGAACGACATGCACGCTTTCCTTGTTTCAGGAAAGATAACTTTTGTAGAATATCTAACCATGATAGAAAAATTCATGGAGTTGAACGACCCATTCATAATTAGGGAGATATCCAATGAACTGTTCTCGCTTTATCTGATTGATCCTAAAAATTCACTGGTTCTTGGAACAAATATGGAGTATCTCGCTGACAAGCTTAAAATCCTGGGCGAGAAACAGAAAAAAGAAAACATAAACATTTCACTTACCCGGGGTATACTGGCAAACAGATATGCAATATTAAACAGGGGCTACGCAGAAGAACTTGCCAAATTTGGTGATTCTGTGAGTGATGTTGATCCAGATATGCGTCTGGCTGTCCTCACCTCATATGCCATAGTGCACAACGATGCGAATAAAATGATTAATATTCTCTCAGGCTTTTCCCAGGATGAGGACAGGGTAAAGGTCATTCAGGCAATGACAATGCTTACTGGTGATGATAATTTCGCCATCATAGAAAAGGCAATATCAGACAGGGAAATAAAGGCACAGGATTCTTTAATATACTATATGCTTGCCGCATCAAATCCTGGTGCCAGGGAATACATATATGCCAACCTGGAGAACATAATAGAAAAAATACAGGCAGTATTAGCCGGATCTGGATACTCCTCCAAGGTAATAGAAACGGTAGTTCCATTTATAGGCCTTAACCATATGGACGAAATAGGAGAAAAACTTGAAAAAATAAATATAAGGGAAATAAGCAGGGGCGTAAAGAAGGGAATGGAATACCTCAATATATACAGCGATCTCGTCAAAAGACTGAAAAATTAATTTATCAACTTTAACATCTCTATTTCCCGATGTAAAGTCAACAGACCAATGATACTATACAAATTTCTCCAGTAAAATGGTAAATACTCTTTCTGAAAATAAGTTTTCAAGGAATTTGTTTTGGAGGTATATTTCACGAATCCTTCATACAACCCAAATTTATTTGTCTTTTATCCGGCTTTCGTAATTGTTTAAAATCTGACTTAAACATTTTCCATAATTATATCCGGAACCATCATCTTCCATGTGCATTTTGGGTGTGACAAGTTTTGTCCTAATGGAATATTTCCCTTTTCCTTCGGTTTTGTATTTCCTTATATTAAAGAGAAGCTTTCCGTTGTTTCCTATAATCCTTGATATATTGGTTATGAACTTGTCAGCCATGAAATATGTAATGTCGTAAAGGTCCCTGTCCTGCTCATCCAGTCCAGATATTTCAATATAGAATCCTTCCTCAGTTCCAGTTTCTATGGAATTCAGGATATCGGTGATACCAACAATTCCAGTGAGCTTTGAATCATCTCCAGTTACTGGAATTATATGCAGGTGATTTTTTACCATAAGTGAGGCAGTCTGTGCAATAGTGGTATCCTCCGTACTGCTCACAGGGTTATCCATGAGTGAGGAAGCAACTATCTCAATTTTGGATTTACCTGATGTAAACTCACCGTAGCTGATCTTATGTTTATCCATAACTATATTGTTTATTATCTCTTTTAGCCTTAAGATGCCCACCAGTTTTCCCTTATTTGTTACTGGAATCTCGTATTCATCAAGGGTCCTGATTTTCTGTGAGGAATCCTCTATTTCATCATTCACATCTACTGTAATGACATCTGCAGTCATAATCTCATAGTTTTTCGTCCTTTCGGCATTTTTATCTATTTCAGAAATGTTCCTGATTACATCCATTCTTGTGACTATGCCAACAAGCTTGTCTTTCTGGAAGACAGGTATTGAGTTTAAACCACTTTCCATTAGCAGTTTTACTGCATCCATAACATCGGCATTCTCTGTGATTTTTGGGGCAATTATGGAAAAATTGTACACTCTCGAATTTGTCCTTACGCTACCTCTTCTCAGTATATTTTTATAAGTTAGCATGCCCACATATTTCCCTTCTGACATTACAGGCAGCTGCTGGATATCATTATCCCTCATTTTTGAAATTGCCTCAGATATTTTTGCATTGCTGTCTATTGTAATAAGATCCCGTTTCATGATTTCTCCAACATTCATTGTATCACCAAAATTTAAGCATTTTTTCACTTATCAAATTGTTAATTTCTTCGATCTTATTTAATCTATTGCATATACCTGAAATTGCATCCGAAATAGATTCCATGTCAGATATCCCCCATCTGGTGATTTCCTGTGTACCTATTCTGCCAAACCTGTCAATTATGATGCGGTTCTTTTCAAGTTCTTCTGAAAATGAAAGGTAATCAAAACCTTTATCCTTCAAATATTCCTCATCTATGAGTATCTGATGTGTTTTGCTGTGCTCTGATCCATGTACAAGCCCGAACCCTTTTTCTAGTAAATTTCCTCCTAATTTCTCCGTATTCCTAACCACTTTCCCTGCATAATCCTTCCCAAATTTCAGCATCTCCTCTACTGCTACTGACAATGATGCTATTCTGGATAGATTGATATTGTCCATAGTATTGAATATTGTATTATCCTCAATTGTATTATAAATTTCCTCGTTGTCTGTAATTATAATCCCTCCCTGAGGACCAAAGAATGTTTTGTGTGTAGACCCATAAACTAGATCAGAATACCTGAGGGCATCAGGTTGAAAAACCCCGCCGGCTAGCAAACCCATTACATGTGACGCATCATAAAGAATTCTGGTACCGTATTTTTTGCATATTTCATTTACTCTTTTCATGTCGTATGGTTTTATAAACATGGACTGCCCCAGTATGAGTGTACCTATGTTATTCTTTTCTATACTTCCTTCCAGTTCTTCATAGTCTAAATCGAAATTACTGTAAGGGGCTTTATGGAATTTATAGCCCAGAACACGGCCAAGATGATTTTCAGAATATCCTGGATATCCACCATCCTCTTCAGAAACAGCCATAACATTTCTGTTATCACCAAGTATTGCCAGCAGTGAAATTTCGGCAGCAACATGTCCACTCAGTGGCCTTGGGTCAGAATAACGGCAGTCGAAAAGCTTGTTTGTATTATTTTTAAGAATGTCTAGGATCTGGTCAAAATACCGGGTTCCACCGTATGCATTGTATTTTCCCATGTTAAGTGAATACCTAGATGCCATATCAGAAGATAGGGCCTTCCTTGCATTTGGACTCAAGACATTTTCTGATGCCTGCATATTAAGGGTACTGTTTCTATATCTGTCATATTCATCAATGATTTTTGAAGTGTCCATAATATTGTTTAATCATTCATTAATATATAGTGTTTATGCCTAATTCTCCATTTTATAATCTGGTTTGCCAGTAAGATGGGAAACACATGAAAATGATTTCCATTTATGCATTTAAATATTATATCCACCATTTTCAAAGGCAAAGATTAATTAAATCGTTTTTCCATAACAGACCATGTCATACAGAATTTATACGGAACCTGAGGATGGAGTGAAACCATTAACTTCTTTGATAAGAAAAGCAAGTCACTTTCTTTATATAAATTCATACCTTCTTGATGACCCAAGGATACTTAAAGCCGTAGAGGAAGCAGTTAAGAGAAAGGTCGATGTCCGTTTGATGGTAGACGGCCGGCCATATGGAATTAATGGGGATGATGGAACCCATGCAGAAATAAATAATTTAAAAAAGACCGGTGCAAGAGTAAAGATAGCCCCAGATCGATTCGAAAAACCCAATGTATTTGACCATGCCAAATATATGGTTTCAGATAAACAGGCTGAGGTTGGCACTCCAAATTTCACAGAAGCTGCATTTTCTAAAAACAGGGAATATTTTACTATCACCACAAATAAAAATATTATAGAATCACTGAAGAAAATATTTCTATCTGACTTTGAAAACAAACCTGCAGGTGAAATGCCCAGGAAACATCTTATAGTTTCTCCCGGTTCAGAAAAATTATTGAGTGATTTTATTTTCCAGGAAAAGAAACTGCTGATTGAAACAGAGGAGATGGGTGATGATAGGGAGATACTCAAGGCTCTCATGGACAAAGGCAAGAATGTAAGGCTAATAGTGCCCAGTACCATATCCTCTACCGATATTGCCGACATAAAACAGCTTAAAAAGCACGGTGTAAAGGTAAAATATATGCCAGCAGAAAAGTTGTATATGCATGCCAAGATGATTGCTGGCAGGAAAGCATTCATAGGATCAGAAAATTTCACCAAAACTAGCCTCAACAGGAACAGAGAAACCGGAATAATATTATCCGGTTTTTTCGTAGTCTCAAAACTGAAGAATACCTTTTCATCTGACTGGCGCAGGGCAAGAAGAAGC
>JAKBQO010000129.1 GCA_021835185.1 Thermoplasmata archaeon | reverse complement strand
CAAACTATACGATCTTAGCGATAGTGCACCGGAGGAAGGAAAAGTGGAACTTATCGAAATAAATTCTCCAGAAGGTGAGAAGATATTACTCCATAGTGCAGCTCACTTACTTGCAAATGCCATTGTCGACTTATATCCAGATTCACTGCCAAATACCAGTAATGAGAGTGAAGATACATTTTATTATGATTTCAATATGAAACCCATATCAACCGAGGATTTTCCTGCAATAGAGGAAAAAATGCAGGAATTGGTTCATGATGATATACCTATTCAGAGGAAAATACTTCCAAAAGCTGAAATTCTCAAGGAATTTCGCCATAATAAATACAAACTGGACAAGATAAATGAAAATGTTCCTGATGGTAAGGAATCCAGCATATACATTCAGGGAAACTATATAGAATTCTGTAAGGGGCCTCATGTACCTTCAACTGGATACATTAAGGCCTTCAAACTGCTATCCATCTCAAGTACCAACTATGAGGGTGATATAAACAAAGATAAGATGATACGTATCTATGGAACTGCATTTCCTGACAGGAAGCAATTAAAGGCATTCATGCTGCGCCGTGAGGAAGCTATGAAAAGGGACCATAGAAAAATTGGGCAGGAAATGGATTTATTTACCTTTGACAATGAAAGGGCACCAGGTATGCCTTTTTATACTCCTAATGGAGCCATAATAAGGAATGAATTAATAAATTATATGAAGGAATTGAATGCCAGAAGTGGATGGGAAGAAGTATGGACGGCACACGCATTCAAGGATATTATATGGAAACAGTCTGGCCACTACTACAAATATAAGGATGACATGTTTCTTTTTACTCTTCCAAATGGAGATAATTACGGATTGAAGCCAATGAATTGTCCGGGACATATAGCCATATTCCAGAGAAATGTTTACAGTTACCGTGATATGCCCGTTAAATATTCCGAGGCGGGAACCATTTACAGATATGAAAAATCGGGGGAAATGGGTGGGCTAACACGCCCCAGGGCATTTACAGTTGATGATGGCCATGGCTTTGTAAGGGAAGACCAGATATTTGATGAAACCATATCATTGCTCAAAATTATTCCCTCCATATTTAAAACTATACTGGGAACAGAGGAATTTACATACGATCTCAGTGTAATGGATAAACAACACCCGGAAAGCTATCTGATGTCATATGAATGTACCAGTTGTGGAGAGAAATTTATGCTCAGGGCATCATCACAGGAATCCAAATGCCCATACTGTGGATCAGAGAACCTGAAGCCAGATTTTTCAATATGGGATAATGCCACTGAAAACCTGAGGAAAGCACTTAAAGAACTGAAGTTAAAATATACTGAATATCCTGGAGAAGCCGCATTTTACGGTCCTAAAATAGACGTTCATATAAAAGATGCGCTGGGGAGACTATGGCAATTATCCACCATACAGTTAGATTTTTTTATGCCCTCCAATTTTGACCTTTATTATATAGACAAAAACGACACGAAGGTAAGGCCGGTAATAATACACCGTGCTATCTACGGGAGTTATGAGAGATTCATGGCAATACTTCTTGAGCATTACAATGGAAAACTTCCACTATGGTTAACTCCCTTACAGGCATATATAATACCGGTATCAGAGGCATACCATGAATATGCAAAAACTGTAAATCAAAAATTAATAGAAAAAGGGATAAGGTCCAGGGTTGACCTATCGGACGGAACAATTTCAAAGAAAATAAAACTTATCAGAACTATGAGGCCTTCCTATATTCTTGTAGTGGGAGAAAAGGAATTTGTAGATAAAACTGTTTCAGTAAGAAACCGCAAGGACAGGACTAAGGAATATGCACTTGATGAGTTTATAGGAATAATGGAAAAAGAAATCAGAGAAAAGAAAATAGACCAGGATTTCTAATTCCATTATGTCATTTCCAATGTGGTAACTCAACATAGCCCAATATAAAATTTTATCAATAAATTAATTAGCCTAAATTTGCAATTAAACAGGAAATGGGATGTGGCTATGGTGCTTTTTTATCTGGCATTTAATTCTGCCTATGTATTTTTATATGTAATATTTATACAGTATCATGTCTATTATACCTAATGATTTGAAGTATACAAAATCTCATGAGTGGTTTAAAATTGACGGTGACATAGCTACAGTGGGAATTACGGATTTTGCCCAGCATCAGCTTACTGATATAGTGTATGTTGATATGCCCAAGATAGGAACATCAAAAAAAGCAGGAGAAACACTCTTGACAATAGAATCAGTTAAATCTGCGGAGGATGTGTTTTTCCCAGTTGGAGGAGTAGTAGTGGAAACAAACACGGAACTGGATAAAAAACCAGAACTCATAAATTCTGATTGCTACAAATACTGGCTTGTTAAAATAAAAATATCCGATAACAAATATGATTATATGACGGCAGAGGAATACAAGTCATATATAGGGGAATAGAAATAAATATGGAGAGAAAAGATAAATATTACGCAAGGGCAAAGAAGGATAATTACAGAAGCAGGGCCTCGTACAAGCTTCTGGAAATACAGTCTAAATTTGGCATAATATGGAAAACAGATTATGTCCTTGAATTCGGCTCATCCCCTGGCGGATGGACACAGGTGGTCCAGAAATTTACAGAAAAGCCAATAATTTCAGTAGACATAAATTCTATGGAACCAATTGAAAATGTGAATTTTATTCAGGGAAACATAAATGATCCCCTGCTGGTTGAAAAAATAAGAACGGTAATGGATTCATTGGGAATAAATACAATATCAACTGTGCTCTCGGATGCCATGATTAAAACAAGTGGTAATTATGACAGGGACCATTACAGATCGTATCTTCTGTGCGATAATGTTATGAACATATCCTTAGATCTTCTATCATCCGGTGGAAACGTTGTTTTAAAACAATTCCAGGGCGATTCAACAATGGAATTTATAGACAAATGGAAGACCTATTTTGATTTCTCCAAGATCACAAAACCAAACGCATCAAGACAGCATAGCAGGGAAGTTTATATAGTATTCAAGGACAAACTTTAATGCTTTTCTTCAAAGTGTTTTAAGACTTCATTATAATAATCATAATCAATTATGCAAACTATTTTTTTGTCTTCATACTCTTTCTGGAGTTCATCAATTCTGTCAATTATATACCTTTCCCTTGTGGCATTAACTTTCTTGAAAGATTTTAAATCAACCACATCGTTCCAGGCCTCAACGAATTCTTCAGGAGTGTCAACATTAAATTTATGCCTACCTATCTTCTTTTTCCTGATCGAATGTCTCAATAAATCAGTAGTTTTTACATATTTACTATATGTTTTCTGGTACTGATTCTCATCCATATCAAGTCCAATCATTTCAATATTATTTTCTTTACAATATTTTGTTGCTTCTATATAAACCGGTGAAGGTGTCATTACCTCTCCATAATTTGAAAGATTAATTCCGTACAGAATTTCATAATCAGAAAGATTCATTTCAAATGGATCTTCAATAAATTCTTTCATCCCATCAACCTGCTCAGGGGAAATGGTAATAAAAACTATATCAGGTCTTTTCTCCAGAAGCTCCTTTCTTAAGTCATCGCCGTCTCTAACAAGCCCCTTTACCCCACCGAAAATGTAAAATTTGTCATTAATTTTCTGCATCATTTTTATTTTTCTAGGAGTTCATTAAAGCTATCTATATCATAAATCTTTCTCAAATCACGAATGCTTATTATTCTACATCCATATATATTTTGTTTCCCACAGTTTTCCATATTGATCAATATTGGTGTGTCCTCTAAAACTTCACTGATTTTCTTTATTGATATTATTCTGTTTGTATTTTCATTTATGCTGTTGAATGTACCTATCATAAGGTGTGAATCAGAATTGTATGATAACCCGTCAAATGGATTCCTGCTGATATATTCTGAAACATATCCTATATTGTTCATCATATTGAGTACCTCGTTTATGAAGTCGTTGCCAACATTGACTGGCATAGAAGGTTCTTCTGTAATTGACACATTAACATTTCTGCTTATATCTCCCTTTAGTATGGATTCCAGTTTCAGATAAATATCAATTGTTGCAGAACTTCCCGATTCATAAAGTGATACAGACCGTCTCGACACACCCAACTTCTGTGAGATATATCCTATAGAATAATTGTTCTTCTCTCGGAGCATACGCATTTTCTGTCCATTAATTGCAACATAGAATCCTCCTGGTGCCGAATATATGAAAGGAGTTTCTCCATTAATATAATCCTTAAAACTTTCAAATGAAAGTATTGGAACACCATGTCTGAAATAGAGAACTCCCCTCTCAAGTTTGCTATTACCTGCCTTTTCTCCTATTATAATAGCCTTTGAATTTGTCAGTGCACTCATTTTAATAAGTGGAACAACTCCAATCTTACTGAATGTATTAACATTGTAAAGAATTTTGAGAATATATCTCTCATCTTCCCTTCTGCATATTAAATCAAATGTCACCAGACCGTATAGATCAGGCTCTGAAACAATAAACCCATTTTTTTTAAGGAAATCGTATATCCATTTAATTAATTCCTGCCTCTGATCCACGATATAATGAAAATATGTTTATATATATATTTTTCTATTATACAGTTCTTTATATATCTATTTGTATATATTATGCTCCCTGAAACTGGAAGATATCTTATGTGGGCAGATCTTAATATCGCATTTATCGCAGATAACATTTATTTTTTCAGGGGAATCTATAAGAATCCTATTTACACCAGGAATCCCGTTAAAAATTTTAAACAGAGATTCATCAACTTCATTATAAAAAATTAACCTGATAAAGTTTGTTTCATAATCA
>JAKBQO010000128.1 GCA_021835185.1 Thermoplasmata archaeon | reverse complement strand
ATCTACTTATATGGATACTGATTATTTTCCCATTGCCCTGCCAGAAGCGGAACCCACATCAATGCCCCTCCTCTCCTTTCCCCTGATGGATGACAGTATTGCAGCCACTATCAATATGATGAGGGATGCATAGAGTGCTGCATGTATGCCGCCCATAAAGGATGCAGAGACATTTCCCAGGAGTTTACCTACACCTGCGAAAACTTCAAATGCAACGTATCTGGGAACAGAGACACTGGCAATGGAAATTGCAAGAACAAAACTGCCCAACATGCCGATATTGGCCATTGTCCGCAGGAAACCAGAAGACATTCCGTAGAGTTCCTTTGGAGAATTTGCCATAACTGCACTGTTATTTGCAGGAAAAAACATAGATGATCCGAGCCCTGTGAAAAATGATCCTATCAGAACTATATAAAGGGATGATGTGGCAGTCAGTGTTGAATAAATAAGAACAGAGGCAGCCATCATGGCAAGCCCGGCCGTGGCTGGAATCCTGGAACCGATTCTATCAGCAAGTTTCCCGAATTCTGGTCCCATTATGCTTCCCACAACATAGCCCGGAAGCAGTAGAAGTGAGCTATCAAATGGTGTTAGCCCTCTTATGCCCTGAAGGTACATAATAATGATAAAAACCACTGCGAGAAAACCCAAACTCTGAAAAAAAGATGCAAGTATTGAAAATGTAAGTATCCTGATTTTGAAAACCTTCATTGGAATGAGAGGTTTTTTCACCTTTCTCTCGATTGAAACGAAGACCAAAAGAAATACAAAGCCCGCGGCAAAAAGAATGATATTCAATTTCGTAATTCCTGATGTTGCTATACCTACAGCAGCGTAGGAAATCAAAATCAGTGCAGTCCCGAGGGTTGTGGCCCCGGGAATATCAAGTTTATTATCTATTTTATTTCCCTTGCTTATGTGTTTTAGCCCAAAATACAGGGCAAACATGCCTATTGGCACGTTTATATAAAAGATATATCTCCACCCGATGAATGTTGTGATTATGCCCCCAAGCACTATCCCGAGCATAGCACCTGCATTATATCCTACTGCTGTGTAACCAAAAACACGGCCCCTTTTGTTTGGAGGAAAATTATCCGCCACTATTGCCCCGCTATTTGACTGTATCATAGCGGCACCACATGCCTGGATTGTCCTGAACCCAATTAGTTCCACTATCCCACTGGAAGCACCACAGAGAGCAGAACCGGCTGTGAAAAGCCCGAGGCCAGTATTGAATACGGCCTTTCTTGTAAAAACATCCCCTAACCGGCCAAATTGGGTAGTTCCAACTGCTATTACGAGCAGATAAATCATTATAATCCATATGGAATCTGAGAGTTCTGTTTTAAGGTCAACAGTGATTGTCGGCAGTGCCAGGAGTACAATTGTGGAGTCAACTGCCCCCATCAATACACCGATCAGAAGTGATATGATTAGCCCTGTATCCTTATCCACTTATATGTATTGCAACAGTCTAAAATACATTTTCATAGCTGGTTATTAACATAATATGAGAATTTCTAAGGGACTGGGGCACACTTATAAGCGTCAAAATTAGTAGATCTGAAAAATTGTCACTATTAATGATATAGATAAAGTCATGAGTATATTGAAAGCCAACGGTAGAGACCTGATTTCTCACCATTCCCAGAGATCCAGACGATATTAATTGTAAGAAAAATATTACAATAGTAAAATATTTCTAATAATATATGTTATCTAATTATGGGAACCAATAATTCAAATCCCTTTGGTGGAATATTAGGAAATAGTGTTATTATAAAAGTTACCCAGCAATTCATAGGGGATCATGATGAACCTTATAGTCTATCATATATGCATGAATTGACAGAAACATCCAAGCCTGCAATAAAGGATGCGTTTAAAACGCTTTTAAAAACTGGATTGATATATAGGGCGAACAAAAATTATAAGAGACCATTATACAAAATAAACAAGGGGTCAAAGAAATATGTGGCATTGTCCTTATTATCGTATGCAGCTCTGGATGACATAAATAAAACAAATACTATGGATGAAGCTCTAAAGGAATACATAGACAGTGAAATGGAAAATGCATAACTTATGTTTTCATTGTAAATAACTCTCAGTGGCCTTGATCTTTGCAGAGACGCAATTCTAGATATGATAATTACATTGCCCCCAAAGATTAAACCTTTATCATAATGTGAGTGCCGGAACTCTGCCTAAAGGTTTAAGATGATTCAAAACAATAAATGGCTATGGGAATATATGCTATAGAGAGAGATCTTACTTCGGAATATAAAAGATTGGGTAAAGTACCTGAAAAGAAAATAGAAGGTGTCATAGAGAAATCTGAGGCTATACCAGGATTAACCAAAACTCTTATCCAGAAGGCCCCAGAGGCATTTAAGTCTAAATTGATAGAGAATATCCTGGAGGAAATATTGAAGGATCCTGAGCTCCTAAATAAGTTCAGGAATGAATTAAATGGAGATACTCAATAAAAAAATATATATATAGTATATGAGATATACACCACATATACCATATACATACTGTACTAAAATTAAATAAGTGAGGGGAGATGAATGGAAAATAAAAGAGTGGATAAAGAATATACATGGGATGAACGTTTAAAAATTCTTGAGAATTCTAGATATATCAGGATAGTTAAAAATCTAAAAGACTTAACTGAGGATGACGTGTATATACAAACAAAGAAAGGGGGTAAAACTGTTTATATTGTAGCTGAAAAAGAATAATTGAGGGAAGATTTTGTTATTTTTTTATCCCGAAGATTTAGAAATTATAAGCAGACGTATATATTATACTCATACCTCAGGCATTCTTAAGAGGAATGCCACGGAAAAAATAACTTTCAAAAACACATCAGAGAGGATATTACCAGAAATAATTTTGGAAGTTGAAAAATTTAAGCCAAATCTAAAAATCATCGATAATAATGGAAATGAATTGGTATTCCGACCAAATTACAAGATAGAGGAACAGAAAAATATACCAGAGGATATTTTAAATGCCATGCATGAAAAAGGTCCAGGAAAAAAACGGTACATTTTATTAATAGAACTGAACCAACCAGTTGAGAAAGATGAATATTATTCAATTCATTTAGATTATATCGAATATGCACAGTATATCACAGATAAAAAGGACAAAAAGAATAAAAGTAATTATGAAAAGTCAGTTGAACAAAAACATTTTATATGGAAAGAAACGGGATATACAGAATGGATATCTTTCTATGCTAATGAAACTCTTAGCATTTTTAATCATTGGGAAGACGGATTATCAATAGAAAATGGGGATCTAGGTATTATTGATCGTCCGAAAAATTCCAAAGGATATCCTAACAATTCAGATCAATTGGATAATGAAAAAATCCATTTAGATTTCAGAAAAAATTTTTTTTCTTTTAGTATTTCTAATAAGTACAGAACACAGGAAAATATAACCTCAGTAGGAATAACTTATACGATAAAGCCGGAAAATAGCCAAATTCGTTTAATGCAGACCCTTACAGTGTTCGTATTATTCTTTCCGGGTACTGACATTATATCGTTAATTTTACATAATATTTCATATCTATTTGACTCATTGGAAATAGAGAGTGTCTTTATTTTAACTTTGGCTTTCGCTCAAACAAGGACAAGATTATTATCTCTTGAAAAGTGGATTAAATGGGCACTAATAATTGCCGGTGCACTTTTCGTTTTTTCCATTTTATTTTTATTGAATATAAGATAAGAGAGTATGGGGGCAATGTTCTAAAATCACCCATTTTAAAGAGATTGTGCCACACACCGGTGCAGAATAGTGTATTATCATTCCTACCCCCTATCTATATACTCTATGGGTAGGCTATGGCAGAGATAATTCCTGCAAAGAAGATGTCCATTCTCCCCTCTATCAATTAGAGGAAACAAAGAGAAATAATCCAGATATCTGCCCCCATATCAGTGTATGGAGACATAGTAAAATACAACGTCTCTATGTAAAAATTGAAATGGTGGTGGATGTTTCCTATATATTATATAATTATAACTAGGGTAAAAAAAATTTAGAAATTATAGATACTGAACGCCAGATGACATACCCCCGAGCTGCTGAAACCTGGAAAAATAATTTCTTAACTTTTTAAATCAGGGTAATGCTTTACCCTATAATATTACTAATTTGGACTAATACGTTTCAGAAACGTAAGTTTTTTAAAAGGCTGAATTTTACTAATTATTATCCATTAAATTACACTTTGACTTTTGTTATTTTACATAACGTTTTACGCTAAAACGTCATATTATTTCAAATCCAAATAGAAAAACTAAACACTGCGGACATAGTAAGAAAGTTGTGCAAGTGAAAAAGTATCGGGGAATAGAAATTATATGCCTAATCCAAAATGCAGTAGTCTATGATGTGCAACCAGGCAGGTTTGTAAAAGAATGTGTGGCTCCAAGCGTGCTTTTCATTAAAACCACAGGTATCGCAGGGGAAAAAATCAATTATAACTCTTGTTCATGTGCCTGTCTGTATAAAACAATTTTTTTCCTGGTACGTTTTAAATTCTAACTAAAAATTTTTACTGGATCCTAGATCATCATTACCCACATTAAACATTTATCAAAATGCTCCGACCGGGATTCGAACCCGAGTCATCGGCTCGAAAGGCCGGAATGCTTGGCCTGACTACACCATCGGAGCCTAAAAATGGCTTAAAAGCTACGCCCTTAAAGCTGCATGGCATAATTGCATTATATTAATTAAATATTTGTTTTGTTATGGTCATGCGGCGGTCTTCTCCCAGGGATATAATATCAATGGTTTTCCCGGTTTCCCCTTCAATGAACTCAA
>JAKBQO010000127.1 GCA_021835185.1 Thermoplasmata archaeon | reverse complement strand
GCTTTATCAGTCAATCTGGTGATGCTTCTGGTATCAAGAACATTTATAGGCCTAGCAGTCGGAGCAGATTCGGCAATTGCAACAGCCTATATAGCAGAATACGCCCCAAAGAATCGCAGGGGGCATCTTTCCCTTATGCAGCAATGGATGATTACCTGGGGAATTCTTGGAGCATACTTTGTTGGGATGGGTGTGTTTTTCATAGCCCCACAGCTTGCATATACAGTAGATTGGAGGGTACTTTTAGGAGTTGCGGCTATCCCATCTTTGATAGGCCTTGTATTTCGCTTCTACATGCCTGAATCCCCGAGATGGCTTATATTGCATGAAAAGTACGACAAGGCAATAGCCTCACTGAAACGTTTTAATATAACTGCACAGCTTTCAGATATTAAAAATACGCACAAAGTCTTAGTCGAAAAGGAAACAAAGATGAAGGCTACCCCTGGAATAAAAAGAGCTTTTGTCATAGTTGCTCTTTTCATGATGTTCCAGCAAATTACCGGTATAAATATTCCTTTCTATTATGGCCCCACAGTTATTGCAAACCTTCATATATTTGGCTCTACGTCAGGCACGTATCTTTCAAATGCTGTTTTTGGTATTGAAGCATCTTCGATCCTGGCCATAATTAACGTACTGGCAACCCTTATAGGATTCAGGCTTATAGACTCCTACGGTAGACGGTCTCTTGGACTTCTTGGGTATGCTGGCATGGCATTTTTTGATATACTTGGGACAGTACTCTACCTTTCCCATATAGAAATAGGATTACTCATAGGATTTGCAGGATTCATTGTATTCTTTGCTTTCGGCGTTGGTGGAACGGGGTGGTTAATACAGGGAGAATATTTCCCAACTCAGTATAGGGGACTGTATGCCTCTCTCATAGCCGTGGTTGACTGGATTTCTAATTTTGCAATTATAGAGTTATTCCCTGTTATGCATATTGACATCGGGCTTGGATATACAATGGCTGTATTTGGAATACTTTCAATAATGGCTGTAATCACCTTCTACTTTATAATGCCGGAAACGAAAAACAAATCGGTAGAAGAAATTAATGATATGTTTGAGAAGAACCAGTTAAAAGATGTGAAAAATGCTGCAGAATCTGGCAAATCCCCAAATGCCGGAAACAAATAATTTTTTATAAACTCTATTTTTTTAAATAAATTGATAATATTTCTAAAAAATATCCATATATTTTAAAACGGTTCATCCTCCATGCCTGAAATCCGGATATATCAGCATTCCACCATCAACAACTATAGTAGTTCCGGTCATGTACTTTGCCATGTCACTGGCAGCGAATAATACCGCATTGGCAACATCCTGGGACTCTCCGGGAACTCCCATGGCTATTTTTTTATCCAAATCCCTTAGCATTTCAGGATCTTCCCACACAGATTTATTTATTCCAGTTTTTATTGCTCCTGGCGCAATTGAAATAACTCTGATCCCTTTGTCAGCAGTTTCCTGGGCCAGCGTTTTTGTAAGCATATCAAGCCCTGCCTTTGAACTGCAGTAAGCGCTGTATCCTTCCCATGGTATGTCTACGTGGTCAGATGTAATATTAATTATTACCCCACTACGTTTCTTTTCCATTCTCTGGACAGCCATTCTGGAACAGAAATATGGTCCGTAAAGATTTATTGATATTACACGTTTCCAGTCTTCTATTCTGTCTTCTCCCAGGAGTGACCGTACTCCATCTATTCCTGCCGAATTCACTAAGATGTCAACACTGCCCAAAGATGAGTCTATCTCAAGAAACATTTTCTGCACTGCATCCGGATCAGAAACATCCGCACTGAATGCCTTTGCCTTGCCTTTATTTTCAGTAATTTCACTGACAACCTCATCTGCCGCCGTTTGATTGCGACCATAATGTACAGCTACTGCTGCTCCTGCAGATGCTAAAGTGATAGCAATAGCCTTTCCTATTCCTCCACTTGCACCGGTGACAAGGGCGATTCTTCCAGTTAAATCCATGTTGTTCATTTCTGTCAATAAATCAATCTAATTAATGATATAAATATATGCTATATTTTAAATATTCGTGGAAAATACTATGAAAGCTTTTATGAAACTTCTATGGAATATGCGCATTTGAAATCATTGCCCTTGTCCAGAGATAGAATTCCAATTCCATTGTGGTATGCATCAGGGGCACCTGTCATTGGTTCAATTGCTACAGCATTATTTCCTGCATGTTCACCATTATAAATTACAATATACGGCATGTTTTTCCTGATTATGGTAACAGAATGTGTTTTATCCCTTATGCTTATAGGTGAATTGAGATAAAAGCAGTTATCCAGTTTCATATTATTAATTTCCTTTCCATTATAGTTTACAGTGGTAGTAGTGCCATCAGGAAAATATTTATCTGAATAATTTAACTTTTTCATTGTTCCAGAATATGCTATGGAATATGCCCCATCTATGCTGAAATATGGATGGAAACCTATTTCTACCGGGATCTTACCAGTGAGTGATTTCACACAAAAAGTTGTTTCAAATGAATTCTCGCTGAATTCATATCTGATCTTTATTTCTGCTTCTCCTGGATATGAATCGGACTGTAAATGCCTTGAAAACTCAATATAATTATCACCTTCGATGGAATCAAATATGAGATCCCTGACCAGTCCATGTATGCTATTTTTCCCATCATTACGGGGAAGCTGATAATTCCTGTTATCATATGTATATTCAGCATCCCTCACACGGTTTCCAAATGGAAATAAAACGGCAGCCCCTCCATGTGTGCTGTTGCCATCCGGGCTTTTTCTGATCAGGTCTATTCCATCCTTCTCCAGATATTCAAGATATGCCCCCTTGGAATCAAAACTTCCAGTGAAACCATTATATTCCATTTTCATCTTGCTCCCTCCGAGAAAACACCATGCAAAAGCGTGGGGAGGAATTGTGTAGTAATCCTCAATTCCCTGCCATATCTTACTATTCTTACCTTCTTTGTGCTTATATCCATCTTTTTTTCTCCTCCTTTTATAAGGATTAATTTTCCATGTGTGTGTGCATCTCTCCGATCTAACTTCTGCTTTTCTCTCATCTTTTCAAAGCCCCACAATCAATTACTTCGTTGTTCCTAAGGGAACAAATTTCCCCTCATGAGGTAACAGACATATTGTAACGTGACATAGTTTAAAACTGTGTCGTGTATATAAAAATTACTATTAAAAATTTCTCCAGTAAAGCAAGAGAGTCCAATGATTCCTTAAAATACGGGATTTATGAACCGATTGGAAATACACATAAAAATAATTACTGGCAACCATCCGCAGAAATTCCAGAATATATGGAGTATTAGAGATTAACAATATCCTCCAGACTAATGGGAGTGTTGACTACCCTGTTCCTGGTAATCAATTCTACTGCCCTGGCAAGTGCGGCTGGAGTTCCTATTGTAGGTGCCTCACCAAGCCCTTTTGCCTGATTTGGTGCAGGAGATCCGTTTTCAACCCATTTGATATGGCATCTGGGAGCATATTCGCTTTCGAGAATCCCGGCACTGGAAATGCTTGTGGTCATCAGTTGCCCATCCGGAGAATATTTGAGTGACTCAGAAAACATCTGCCCCACACCTTCAAGAGCACCTCCTGTTATCTGGGCTACAACGTTTACAGGGCTGAGCACGTGTCCCAGATCATAGTAACAGTACCAGTCCTTCATTGCTACTAGCCCATTATTCATTCTTTCTGCAGTAATCATGTTGAAATTCACTGAGTTCACATCGTAATCTATTTTGAGAAATTCATATGCACTGTAATTTCCCGATAACAATTTTTCAGGGCTGTATTTCCCGAATTTTTGTATAACCTGGCCCCTAATTTTTTTTGCAGCGGCCATAAGGGCTGAAGCCCCGGCTATTGCAGTTCTGCTCCCCCAGCTTCCTACCCCATTTTCCATTTCAGAAGTATCACCGTTTTCCAGTGATATGAGATCCTGCTCAACCTGAAGGTCATTCTCAAGAATATTTTTCACAAAAAGTTCATGTCCCTGTCCATGGACATTCCCACCTAGCTGAACCATGATTTTTCCATCTGAAACATCTATTCTGGCACTCTCTCCTGGCCTGGATGCTGGGATGAGCACGAAGAATGCTATGCCAGTTTTTTCCTCTCTTGATATCCTATTATAATCAACTTCCTTAAGAGCCTTTTCCAGGAAAGGCCTGGTAGCCTCTTTGACCGTTAGCCCTGTGGGCGATGTGAAAGGTTCAGTTGATGCATTTACAAGCCGTACCTCTGAAATGTCCATCTGGAGCCTGTCCGCCAGAAGATCCATCATTCTTTCCATAAAGAATGCGGCCTCCGGTCTCCCTGCTCCCCTGTATGGACCCATGGGCGCCTTATTTGTCAGCATTGAATATGCGCGCATATAAGCCTTTTCAATATGATAAGGTCCAGTAATCTGGTATGCTATAAACCTGGAAGCAAAACTTCCGGTTCCCGCATCATAGGCACCGGCATCAACATAAATATCTCCCTTTATTCCTGTTATTCTGCCGTCATTCCTTGCATAAATTTTTATCTTAGCCCTGGCACCACGTCCAGGATATGCTGCCTGCAGATGCTCGCTTCTGGTCTCTATCCATTTCACAGGCTTCCCATATTTCATGGATGCATAGGCCGCCATAACATATTCAGGATAGAAGGAACCCTTTACCCCGAAGGCTCCCCCAGTATCTGCCTGAATTACTCTTACATTCTCTGGTTCAAGGTTGAGTGCCTGGACAAGCCCTGCCTTGACTGACTGGACTGACTGTGTTGAAGCATAGAATGTCAGTTTTGAATCCCTATAATCAGCTATGCACCCCCTTGTTTCCATGGAATTAGCTATTATCCTTTC
>JAKBQO010000008.1 GCA_021835185.1 Thermoplasmata archaeon | reverse complement strand
TGGGTTGGATAAGAGTCATGCCAACGATGCATTTGTGATTGCTGGAGGAACCAACCAGGCCAGGACATCTCCATTTACAATCACACAGAGAAGGAGGAACAACCGTTCCATCCAGACGAACAGGAAGGGATTCAGGCCATCAATAAGAAGGAAAAGATATGCATTCCAGCCTGGAGATATAGTTGTGTATGATCATGAGAGATTCAGTGTTGTTGGTATGCATAACTATGGGAAATCAATCGTAATAAAAGGAGGAGGGAAGAAGATGGACATAAACACGAAGAAGGTCAAGCTGGTAAAATATGGAAAAGGATTGCAATTCGCACCGCAATTCCTTCCCACCCTTTCGGATGGGGTCTCATTGGGGGGAGTTAGATGAAAGTTTCAATGCTTTTTGACATAATGCGCTGGGAAGAAAGGGCAATATTGAAATCACTTCAGGACAGAAATGTGGAAGTGCAGCTCTTAAACGTTAAGGACATGAATCTTAATCTTGAAAAGTCAAACTATGATTTTGGAGATATCTCATTACAGAGAAGCACTGGGTATTACAGGAATCTCCACTCGACCGCATATGTTGAATTCACAGGCAACAGGATTATAAATGATTTCAACTCCACAATCATTACTGGAAACAAGATGTTTACAACACTTCTTCTATCCCATAAGAACATACCCATTCCGAAAACATTTGTATCATTTTCAAATGAAAGTTTCCTGAAATCCTTTAAGGAAGACTTTAATGGAAGAGCAGTAACAAAACCTGTTACTGGAAGCTGGGGGAGGATGATTTCCCTGCTTAATGACTATTATGCAGCAATGGATGTATCAGAATACAGGGATTACATGTATCCATTATATCAGATAAACTATACTCAGGAATACATAAATGAATATGGAAGGGATCTCAGGGTATTTATTGTAAACAATCAGGTTATTGCAGGCATATACAGATACAAATCAGGAGAGGACTGGAAAACAAACACAGCATTGGGCGGTCGGGCTGAACCACTTAAAATCACAAAGGAGATTGAGGATATTGCTGATGGAGTATCCAGGGCACTTGGACCAGGAATATACGGAATAGACATTCTGGAATCAAAGGATGGTTACTTTGTGAATGAGGTGAATGGGAATACAGAATTTAAAAACACTGTGCCTGCTACAGGTGTGAATATCCCAGACTACATTGCCGATTATCTTATATCCGAGGCAAAAAAATGAATGCAAAGGATATGCTTATTGAAATGCTGAACATCTATTCTCCCAGCGGCAAGGAGGAAGAAATAGCTAAGTTGATTCGGGAGTATATGGTAAATCTTGATTTCCAGGACCCTGTAATAGATGATCAGCTTAATGTGATATCCGTAAACGGTAATGGCAGTCCCTCAGTATTTCTGTGCGGCCATGAGGATACTGTGCCCGGAATACTGGATGTAAAATCCAGGGGAAACCTTGTATATGGCAGGGGTGCAGTAGATGCAAAATCCTCACTGCTTGCACTGATTCTTGGTGCAAAAAAAGCCATGGATAATGGATTCAAGGGCAAAATTTTGGTATCCGCTGCCTCGGGTGAGGAAAGCGATAGCAAGGGAATAAACAAGATATTGAAAACTTACAGTGGTTATGATTATGCAATTTTCGGCGAACCAGGAGGTTCTATGAACATCACTGCGGGATATAAGGGAAGGTTATTAATGAAGGTTGAAATGAAAACGGGAACTCACCATGCCAGTTCCTCATGGATGGAGGCAAATTCAATCGATCTTCTCATGAATCTCTGGATTGCAATAAGGGACAAATATGGAAGCAACAAGGATTTTAACTCCGTCACTGCCGGCATAACCAAATTCAACGGTGGCCAGTATGATAATATGACTCCAGAGTATGCATCAATGTACCTAGATATAAGGTATCCAAAATCAGTATCTGAAGAGGAACTGGTAAATGAGATGAAATCCTACATGGAAAATATACTCAAGGAAAATTATTCCTACGATATAGAAAGCAGAACCTATCCTTACATAGCTGATATGAAAAGTCCACTGGTAAAGTCATTCAAATATAGTATATCACAAAATGGGATGGTCCCCCGGTTAATATTCAAGAGCGGTTCCGGAGATATGAATACCCTGGGTTATGAATGGAAAATTCCAGCAATTACATATGGACCCGGCGATACACAGTTATCACACACCCAGAATGAGGTGATAGATGTACGTGATCTTTATAAGTCCATAGACGTTATATCTGATTCATTGAGATTCATGGAATCTCAGGGCGTTTAAATATACATCTATTTTTTCCCTGTTAATGTATAAATCCATAGAAAGTTTAACTGAGGATTTTTTATAAATGTAATTCAGTGCCTGTGATATGTTGCATCCATTAAGCCTATAAAAAATATATGCAATATAAAAACTGAAAATATCCATATAAGTATTGTTATTTCCGTATAGTTCGGAGGACAATGTAATTATGTGCCTGAGCCATGCCGGTGCCGGTTCTACAGAATTAATAATCTCCATAAAAAATCTTGAGCATGAATCATTGTCCATGCCTGTTTGTTTTATTCCCTTTATTAATAAATCCTCAAATTTCTTATCGGGAGAAAAATTTTGGTAATATTGAAATGCTGATTCCACTGCTACAGGAAAGCTGTTCACTAAAGGTTGCACCATGAAATCTGAAAGGATTCTATACCTCCTTTTTTCCCTGGACAGTGCACCAGCAAAATACTTTATCTTTCTTGGGTTCCGGTGCCGTTTACGGTATATTATGGACGAGTATTCATAGACTGCAAGTGTTGCGACCCGATCCCTGAAATTTTCTGTGCTGGTCAATTTTCCCAATTCTTCATTTTCCTCATTTAGAATTTTCCTAGCCATATGTCTGTAAAAATAACCGGGCGTCACATAGGATCTAATTCCGGTCATAAAAAATATGAAATGTGAAGCATCTGAACCCATTCTGGCTATGGTTGATCTTTTGATATTGCATGTATCATTACCAGTATTGGAATTTCTGAAAATAAAAAACATAGTTGTGTATCAAAAAATAAATATTAATTATTATTGGTATCAGTTTCCTTTGTAATCAGGTTTTCTTTTTTCAAGAAAAGCCTTAACACCCTCTTTCAGGTCATTCCCTGCATAGAGCATGCCCATTGATAATGCCTCTTCATCAAGGTTTATTGTGGCTGTATTGTATATAAGCCGTTTTGCCACATATACGGAAGCTGGTGATATCCTCTCTGAAAGGTCTTTAGCCAGTTTCATGGTATTTTCCTCCAGGTTATCTGAGAAAAGCCTTGTTACAATTCCGTATTCCTGTGCCTTTTCCCCGCTAATCCTCTCACTGGTCAATATCATGTCCATTGCCCTTGAAATCCCTATAAGATTTGGCAATCTCTGGCTTCCGCCATATCCGGGTATGAGCCCCAATGATGTTTCAGGAAATCCTATTACAGAATCTGCTATTGATGTTCTTATATCACATGCAAGTGCCAGTTCAAAACCTCCTCCCAGGACGTATCCCTTCAGCTGTGCTATGAAAATCTTGTTCATTTTGGTGATCCTGTCGAATATGTTTTCTCCTGTGCTGGAAATTTTCATGAACATATATGGATTGCTTATGAACTGTGACAGGTCTGCACCTGCAGAGAAAGCCCTGTCATTTCCCCTTATTATAACAACGTTTACATTATTGGCCTCCTCTATGAGATCAAGTTGCCTGTCCACTGCCTTTAGAAGTTCAAAGCTCATAAGGTTGTTCTTTCCATTCATTAGTGTTATTATTCCAACCTTACCCTCTATCCTGTAACCAAGAATCTCTGATTTTTCTTCCTTTTTTATTTCATCGGGTTTTTTATTGAAAGCCTCCTTCATTTTATGCGTTTCTATGCTCTTTGAAGGTTTGAAAACTTCGAGGTTGTACTGTGTATAAAGCCTTTTCAATGTTTCAAGCACCTCGTCATTGCTGAGTCCATTTGCAACAGTTATTGGGCCAAATGGCCGATTAAGTCCATATTTGACTCCTGTTTCTATATCATCTGGGGAGGCAACACCATCCTCTATAAGCCTTGTAGCCTCATTGATCTCCAGGGCAAACATATCCATTAAATTGATTTTGTCACTTTCTTCAGCATCCGGGATAATGGCCTTTCCATTTTCCCATTTATATATCCCCGAACCTGTTTTCAAACCAAGATGCTTGGATTCTATGAAACTGTCAAATGCGTGGCATTTTCCGTAATCCGGAGATAATTCTTTTCCATAATATTTCAGTGAATCAACAACTGTGTCAAGCCCAACATAATCGAAAAGCTGATATGGTCCCATGGGTAGCCCCTGGGATTTGAAGTATTTGTCTATTGCCTCCGGTTTTGCTATTTTATTTCCATATGCAGTGCAGAGCAACAGCATCTCCGGTGCCGATATTCTGTTAACTACGAATCCCGCCTCATCTTTCAGGACTTTTATAGGTTTCTTGCCTATTTTTTCAGCAAGTTCATATATCTCGTCAACGTATTCACCGGAGGTTTTGTCTCCCTTTATTACCTCAACAAGCTTCATAAGTATCGGCGGGTTGAAGAAATGCATCCCTATAAACCTTTCAGGTTTCCTGATTTCCTCACCCATTTCAGTAATTCTTATGTTGGATGTGTTGGAAGCGATTATTTTCTCTGTATGTTGAGATATTTCCTTTAATACTTTTACCTTTATTTCATAAATCTCTGGCACAACCTCAATGGACAGATCGGCATCCTTTACTGCCTCCTCTATGTTATTGAAAAATTTTATATTCTCAATCGCTGCTTTCTTTCCATTTTCATCAATCTTTTTTGATGCAATAAGTTTATCCAGGCTGTTATCTATGCCAATTTTTGCTTTCTCAATGACTTCTGGGTAAAAATCCTCAAGATTAACCTTATAGCCATTTAATGCAAACACTTCAGCTATACTGTGTCCCATTATGCCAGCGCCTATTACCGCCACCTGTTTAATCATGCTATTATATATTTTTTAACTTTAAAGCCTTTTTCATTCAGAAAAATTATAGTGCGGAAAAGACAATATACATGATATAACCTTGAAAATAATAGAGTGTACAATACGTATTCTAAAATGGATTAGTTATCATTTCCATAGAAAACCATATGGTAACGGACAATGTTAATGTTATAATAATAAAGATTATAAATCAATAAATTATTATAACCCATGGCAGATTATAAGTTAACAATAAACAATTTACTTGATAGTGCTGTAAGAGCCAATGGAGATCAGAAGATTATCTATCATGATTTACAGTTGACCTATAAATCCTTTTCAAAGAATGTAAAGAATTTTGCAGCTAACCTGGTTAAAATAGGTGTCAAGCCTGGTGACAGAATAGCAGTCCTGGACTATGACACAATCAATTACATGTACTGTTATTATTCTATTCCTATGATAGGGGCAGTGATACATATGGTAAATATTAGATATCCACCAGAAGTTCTTTACTATACCATAGAAAATTCAGAGGACACTTATATTGTGGTAAATGCTGATTTCATGCCCTTACTGATGCAGTATAAAACCATGTTTGAATTTATAAAGGGATTCATTGTCTATTCGGAAAACGGGCATCAGGATTATGGAATGGACAATGTATATTTTGTTGACGACCTTTTGAAAGATGCTGAATATATTGACATGCCTCCAGATGAAAATGACATGGCTACGCTTTTCTACACATCCGGCACAACTGGACTGCCTAAGGGTGTATATTACAGCCATAAACAGCTTGTGCTCCACAGTCTTGCCACTGCTGTTGCACTTTCCGACGAACCTACATCACTCAGTAGAACTGCGGTAATGCTTCCACTGGTGCCTATGTTCCATGTACATGCATGGGGGATGCCATATTTCAGTATTATGAAGGGATTAAAATATATCCTTCCCGGAAAATACGAATGGGACAAAATACTGGAAACCATGGAAAAAGAACATGTAACAAATTCTGCAATGGTTCCTTCCATACTGTATCTCCTGCTTCAGGCAAAGAGAGGTCCTGAAATAATGGGAAAACTAAAACTTAGGGTAGTTATAGGAGGTGCGGCTCTGAACGAGGGTCTTGCCAAGACTGCTGAATCCATTGGGATGTCTCTTGTTACCGGATACGGAATGTCGGAAACAGGACCTATACTGACACTGGCAAATTATACCAATGATATAATAGCACTCAGTGATGAGAAAAAAGAAGAATACCGCAGAAAAACCGGTGTTCCGGTGCCTTTTGTAAATCTTCGTGTAGTTTTCCAGGGAAAGGATGTTGAAAAGAATAATAATGAAATCGGTGAAATAATAGTGCAGGCGCCATGGCTGACTGAAGGATATATAAAGGATCCTGAAAAGACTGCTAAATTATGGGTAGATGGCTGGCTACATACAGGAGACCTTGCAACCATGGATCAATATGGTTATATAAAAATAGTTGACAGAGAGAGCGATGCAGTCAAGTCCGGTGGAGAGTTTATACCTTCTATGGTTCTTGAGGATCTTATAAGCACTGTCCCCGGTGTCGGTGAGGTTGCAGTAACAAAAAAGAATGATGAAAAATGGGGGGAAAGGCCTGTAGCCTTTGTGAAGGGGACAGCCACCAAGGAGGCTATAATGAAGACGATGCAGAAATACGTAGATACCGGTAGAATAGCCAAATTCTGGCTTCCTGACGACTATATATTTGTTGACGAATTCGAAAAGACAGGAACTGGGAAAATTAATAAAATTGTACTCAGAAAAAAATTGGAGTGAAATATAATGGAAGATGTTTATATAGTTGATTACAGAAGAATACCATTTTCCAGAGCACGCCCGAGGGATCCGGAGAAGGATGTGTATAATGATTTGAGAATGGATAAAATGCTTTCAGAACTGATCAGGCAATCAGTAAAGGAAACCAAGATAAATCCGGCTGAAATTGAAGATGTCATAACTGGCTGTGCTTTTCAGGCAGGGGAAAACTGGACATATGGAGGCAGGCATCCGGTACTCCTTGCTGACCTTCCGGTTTCAGTGCCTGCAATGTCCATGGACAGGGCATGTTCATCATCGCTGAATGCCACCGGGATAGGCGCTCTGGAAATCATGGCGGGAAAAGCTGGGATAATACTGGCAGGTGGAATGGAGCATATGACCCATGTGCCTCTCGGTGTAGACAATCCTTTTGTTAAACCCAGTATGGAACTAATGGCCAGTCCAAAATATGCCAAATTCAATATGAATGTGTCTTATAATATGGGATTAACTGCAGAAAAATTAGCAAAATTAAGAAAAATTTCCAGGGATGAAATGGATGAATATTCATATAACTCCCATAAAAGGGCGGCAAAGGCGTATGAAGACGGATTCATGAAGGGAGAAATAATGCCTGTCACTGTGAATGGAAAGACAATAACTTCTGATCTGGGAATAAGAAAGGATGTTTCACTGGAACAGATAAAATCACTCAAACCTGCATTCAGCGAGGATGGCATAATAACGGCTGCAAATTCATCATCACTCAACGATGGTGCATCCCTCGTTATGCTGATGTCGGGGGAAAAATTAAAAGAATATGGCCTTAAGCCAATGGCAAGAATAGTTGATTTTGCCGCTGCAGGTGTTGATCCTACAATAATGGGTGAAGGACCCGTGCCGGCAACCCAGAAAGTCCTCAAAAGAAACAACCTGAAGCCTGAGGACATAGATTACTGGGAGATAAACGAGGCATTTGCCGTGGTAGTATTAAATGCTGTACATGCATTCAATCTGGATCTTAACCGTGTTAATATCCACGGAGGAGGCATATCAATAGGCCATCCTCTGGGTGCTACTGGAGCCAGATTAGCAGGTACGCTGGCAAGAACGCTGGAAGACAAGAAAGGAAACCTGGGAATAGCAACCTTATGTGTGGGCGGAGGACAGGGATACTCTATGCTACTGGAGCGTGTTTAAATGTTTGAAGAATATGATGAATACAGAAATAAGATCAGGGAATTTGCCCTGAAAGAATTTACGGAGGAGATGGCTGCAGAGTATGACAGAAAAGAGGAATATCCTGATGAGCTTAGGAAAAAATCTCTTTCCCTTGGAATAATAGACATGCAGAACCCGGCAAAGGTAATGATTGCCATAGAGGAACTCTGCAGGGTGGATGCCGGCCTTGGAATAGCAGTTACTACGCCATATTTTGGGAGTGAGGTCATAATGCTGTTCGGAAATGACAGGCAGAAAGAAATACTCCAAGATGTATATAAGGGAAAATACATACTGGGACTTGCTGTCACAGAGCCATCTGGTGGAAGCGATGTTGCAGGGCTGAAAACTACCGCCATGAAACAGGGCAATAAATACATCTTGAATGGCTCTAAAATGTTCATAACAAACGGCGCAATAGCCGATTACTTGGTCGTTTTGGCAAGGACATCAGAAGATCCAAATCCACACCATGGATTAAGCACATTTCTTGTAAATACAAAATCAAAAGGCTTCAATGCAAACAAACTTGTTGACAAACTGGGAGTGAGGGCCACAAACACCGCCGAATTACAGTTTAACAACATAGAACTAAATGAAGATGACCTTATAGGGGAGGAAGGCAAAGGCTTTTACTATATCATGATGTTTTTCAACATAAGCAGGATTTATGTTGCCGCACAGTCACTGGGCATAGCAATAGGCGCACTTGATAGAATTAAATCATACATAAAAGAGAATGATATTAAGGACGAAGATTCCATGTTCAGGCTTTCGGATGTGGGAACTCATATAGAGGCTACGAGGCAGATGACCTATAATGCAGCATCATATCTGTTTGAGTTTAAACCAAAGCCGGAGTTAACAAGCATGGCAAAGGCCTATGGAAGTGAAACTGCTGTATATGCCGCAGAATCTGCAATGGAAATGCTGGGAGACAAATCCTTATATGAGGATGTCCAGAGAATATTCAGGAATGCTAAAATAATGGAAATCTGGGAGGGAACCAGCGAAATAGAAAAACTTGTAATTGCAAGATATATATTAAAAGGTGAATAAATATGAAAGAGGAAAATAACATTCTGAAGGAAACCGTAGCTGAGTTCTGCGACAAAAATCTGGATGAAAAAAAGATTGAGTCAGAAGGAATAACCCACGGGATTACTGAATTACTTGCATCCCAGGGATTTCTGGGGGCAACCATACCTGGAAAATATTCCGGTTCTGAACTGGACAACACATCCTATGAAATCATACTTGAGGAGATTGCAAAAAATTCGCCTTCTGTAGCTATGAAAATTTTCATTTTAAATTCATTGTATTATCCTTCGGTAAAGGGAACTTCCGCAGAAACAACGCTGTCTGATGCTGCATCAGGCAAATTAAACGTTGCTGTGGATTTTATAAATAGGGCAAATGACATAAAGGAAAATGCCGGAAAACTTTCAGGAACACTGATAAATGTACTTGGATCAGATGCGGAAAAGATTATTTTGTTCAACGAAAACACATCAATAATCTCAGGTCCATTCGGATACTCAGACCGTGATTTCATGGGATTCCGCGGAATTAAATTCGGTGATATAACCCTGGATAACACTGCTACCGTTCTGGATAGCAAAAACAGGAAAGGCGAAATACTGGAAGCATCATATGGCCCATTGTCTGCAATTGCACTGGGAATGATATCTGGTGCCCTTCAAAAGGCAATAGATTATACCTCAGTGAGGAAAGCATTTGGAAATTATCTCAAGGATTTTGAACCCATATCATTCAGGCTTGCCCAATTCCGATCCACAGAGTCGGTTTTAAGAAGCGCCCTTTATGGAGAGGCCGACCCGTACTATGTTTTTAATTTAGCGATGGAATCCATAGTTGAGATTGCAAGATATTCCGTTAATGCCCATGGAGGATATGGTTATTTCCAGGATTTTGGTGTTGAGAAATTCTACCGTGATGCGATTGTAATGAAATCTATCTTCTATGGAAATCAGGAATTGAGGAAATTAGCAGAACACGTATACTCAGAAAAAATAAATTTTGTTTAAAATAATAAAAATTATAATATTTAACATTGCATTTAATCCTATTTTTCAGTAAATATTTTTGCTTCATATGCATAAATTTTTGAATATTTATAGCAGTCTCTTCCCATGCCAGCTTTCAGGCATGTTTCCATAATGAATTCTTCCATGTCCATCTTATTATCAAGTGCAACCTGTGGAAGGAGGGTCCCAGAATATATCCCGTTTTCCATATACAGCCCATACTTGCCGGGCTTTTCCGTACGTATATCTTCATATTTAACATCTTTAAGTACGCCAATAACTGTAACTTCTATTGTTAACCGGTTTAATTCCTCACTGCCTACAGGTTCAAACCGTGGATCACGGAATGCCGCATTCCAGGCTGCCTTTTCCACCGCAGACTTCAACGGCATTACAGGTCTGAGATACCCTATGCATCCCCTTAATGACTTATTTTCATTTATTGTTACAAATGCTCCAGCTTTTGTATAGAATTTTTCAGGAATTTTGTCCATGCCTGTATTACGTCCCATTATGCTGTTCCTGGCTATGTTGATAAGGATTTTCCCATCATCCTCGGTTAAACTTTCTATGAATATATCATTGTGCACCATATTTATATATAATTATAATTCAAACTTAAACTTTTATATAAACTTTATATAAATTATAGCAATACTTAAATATGGATAACACCAGGGAACCGTATGTATCGGGGGCGTTCTATCCCGATGACTATGAAAAGCTTAAGGAATATATAGAAGGCTATATGAATGCAGAGACACCGGATATTAAATACAAAAAGCTCATAGGGGCTATAGTTCCACATGCTGGATACATGTATTCCGGTCATACTGCAGCATATGCCTATAAACTCATTGAAAAGAATAAAAACAAGGACTTTCTTATAATAGGCCCGAACCATTCAGGATTTCCATCATATCCTGCTATTTACCGGAATGGTTACTGGAACACTCCTTTAGGCTATGCGAGGATAAATTCAGAGTTATCGGACAGGATGCTTTTAAAATCAGATATTATAAAGGATGACAAGGAAGCCCATATTATAGAACATTCCATAGAAGTCCAGCTACCTTTTCTACAGTATATATTCAAGGGAAATTTCACCTTTTCTCCTATAATTCTGGGAAATCAGGGGGCCGCTGTTGCAAGGAACATAGCAGAGACAATAGAAAGCCTGGAAGAAAAACCATTTGTTCTTATAAGTTCGGATTTTAACCATTACCTTCAGTATGATAAAAACAATGAACTTGACCAGATTTTGATAAATGATATAGAGGGGCTGCACATTTTGAAATATTATGAGGATATAAAAAAATACGGAATATCGGCCTGTGGTTTCGGGGCCATTGCAATACTCATGATAGTCACAAAACAAATGAAAGGAAAAATAGAGCTGTTAAACCACAGCAATTCAGGAGACTTCAGTAACGATAAAAAAAGAGTTGTTGGATATTCTGCAATGAT
The DNA here is from genome assembly GCA_021835185.1 of Thermoplasmata archaeon. The sequence goes on along the minus strand of JAKBQO010000008.1, from coordinate 13,198 downwards.
AGCATATAAATAACATTTCCATTCCAGTTAGATAATGTCAGTATTCCCTGATCATTTCCATAATGGTGTTATGGTTAAAATCATTATACAAGATAATGTATAAATACACTTAATCACTTGTAATAAATGTGCAGGCTTCACTTTTTGAAAATATATCAGGACGTATAAAATGCACAGCGTGTGCAAGGTATTGTTTATTAAGAGACGGTCAGAGTGGTTTTTGTGGTGTAAGAACTGCAGAAAACGGGCATTTAAATCTTGATGTGTACAATTTTCCATATGCATTTAACATAGACCCTATAGAAAAGAAACCTCTCCTGCATATGTATCCAGGTTCTAGAATACTTTCATTTGGCACCTCTGGATGCAACTTTGCATGCAAATATTGCCAGAATTTTGAAATGAGCCAGAGGAAGAATGTTGTCGGCAAATATATGACACCTGAGGATATAGTAAAACTTGCAAGAAAAAGTAATGTAGATGGTATAGCGTTCACATATAACGAACCAACAATTTTCATGGAATTCGCCAGGGATATAGGTGTACTGGCACACAAATATGGCTTTTTTAACATATTCGTGACGAATGGATACGAAACTCCAGAATCCATGGCAATGGCTTCAGAATTCCTTGATGCAATTACCATTGATTTTAAGGGCAATGGAGAGGAAAAGTTCTATAACAGGTATATATCAATCCCTTCTCCACAACTAATATTCAGGACTATCAAAAATGCACTTGACTATGGAATACATACAGAAATAACAGATCTTATAATTCCCGAAATAGGTGATAACCTTGAAGAGGCAAAAAACATGATACAGAAAATAAAGGATATAGCTGGAGAGTATATCCCATTAAGCTTTCTCAGGTATCATCCTGATTATAAATTGAGTATTCCATCAACTCCATTTGTAACTCTAAAGAACCACTATGATCTAGCGAAATCCATTGGAATGAAATACGTCTATTTGGGAAATGTTCCTGAGGAACAATATGAGAATACCTATTGCCCTGCTTGTGGAAACTTACTGATAACCAGGCATATATTTGATTCCAGGGTAACCGGACTTAATAGCAATGGGAATTGCCTGAAATGTGGTTTCCAAACAGGTATAAGGATAAAATAATTTATTGCCTCATAATCCTTTTAACATTCAATGGAAGGTTCTTCTCTGTAATGTGTTTAGTGCTCAGCGCCTTATTTGCAATATATGCGTCTAAAAATTCATTACTGATATAATACACCAGAAGAAAATCAATTATAATTTCTTTATCCGGAAGTGCTTCGATTTTGCTAAACATATGGTCGCAGGATATTTTGGAAATGGCATACTTCGCTATTTCCCTTCTTAATATCACATATTTCATATTGAAATCAAAGTTTATAAATCTCAGGTCTTCTCTGTTTCAACACCGGCATCTTCTTTCTTACGGCCGCAAGCCTTTCCGGATCCACATATACATATACTACATCTTCCTCCTCTGCTGCTCTGCTCCTTATTGCACCTATGGGATCGGTAAACGTTGTTATCCCAGTAAATCCACCGCCTATCATATTCGATGTGGCGAGGTATACTGTATTTTCCAGTGCACGTGCGGATACTAGTGATAACCATTGCTCTTCTTTCATGGGCCCGGCAAACCATGCAGATATCAATATAACCATATCAGCATCGTTCAAAGAATAATTGCGGAATACCTCAGGGAATCTTATATCATAACATATTAGCATCCCGAAATTAATATTTCCAATTTTAGAAATTTTAAACGGGCCGTTGCCAATTGTATAAATATCGGATTCCTTGTAACCGAAGGCATCATATAAATGGGATTTTCTGTAATAATTTACAAGTTCCCCATTGTTTACAAATACGGCTGTGTCGTAATAGTTATGGTCATAAAGTTCATTTATCCCCGTTATTATCCCTATTTTGTTTACCTGGGAGATTTCCCGCAGTTTTTTTACATAATTACCGTTAAGAGGCTCAGAATTTTTGGCTATAACTTCCTTGTACTGTGAATAAAACATATAATATTCAGGAAATACTATTAAATCAGCTGAATTTGACGCTGCAATGCCTGCATAATACTCCACGTTTCTCAGGCTAATATCTTTGTCTGCCACAGGCCTCAACTGGGTAAGGGCTATTTTTATCATAATTATATATAATCTCCTGATATAAAAATAATGTGCAAATATTATCGCTTGAATCGATAATAACATCAGTTTTTGTTATAGTGTCGGAGAATCCAACCTTCGTTTCCCTAAAGATTGGAGTTTTCTTGCCAAGATAACTCGTCGGAATGGATTGTCTTTCACTGACACAGTTCTATAGACGTAAGAAATGGTCCTTGTGAATAGTGAAGGGAGATAATTAATGAAAATATCTGTTCAAAATTAATGTAAACGGATTTTCTATGAAATTTTTGGACAAAGGTACAACTTGCATCAACTCTCTTATTGAGCGCTGATATGTTTCAATTATGAGATTAATCCTTAACTCGGGTTATTATGCATAATATGTTTTAATATTTTTCTTGCAGTACTTTATCAGTTTGAACTACTCAGGAAGTACCTTCCTGATAATGTGATAGTTCGCTTTGCACGTATTAGGATTTTGAAAAGCGGTAAAGAATGGAATGTATCTAAGATACCTAAAAAACTAGGAATATAATAGATTCCATTGAGATACCTATTATGCAAATTGGAGAAGTTGGTATTTAAACGATATCTCCGGATTTCCGTGATTGTTATAAAAAGATTTAAATAGTAGTATTGTTTACAGCCTGTGCAACCAATCGGAAAAAGAAATAAAAAACCAGATATAATAATAGCAATTGTAATTATAGCTGTAGTTGTAATAGTGTTAATGCAATTCGTTGTATTACCTCTATTCCACAGTGGAGGTACGGCTAGTTATTCTGACACAGGTAAAATATTATCTGCAGGTTGTAAAATAACCCTCGCGGGATCTAATTATACTTTCATTAAATATACCTCAACATCATCATCGATTATAAATGGATCCATTGCTTCGACCAACGGCCTGTATTTTTACATCATGGATCCGAGCCAATATTCGACTTATGTGAATTCAAGTGCGTCATCCAGTCTGGATAGACCAAGTTATTACAATATCAGTATAGGCTCATCTTCCAGTTTTAGCACCCATATACCTCCAGGTACGTGGGATATTGTTCTTGAGAACCCTCATCTGAATTCATCAACTACTTTCACTGTCCATAAACTTACAGGCTATACTCTGGGCACCCAGACAATTTGCAGTTAATCAACAGAAACTCTGGGTTCCAGTTTTTATGGCGTTGGAAAATTTATCACAGGAAGTGAATACGGTCAATTACTATACATATGTGTACTGAATATATTTATGCGCCGGAAATAAGTTAAAGAATTATCATCTAGCAAAGAACATATCAGATGCAAAATATAAGGAGAGATGTAGCAGGTTTAGATTTGACTAATTTAGATATCTTTTCCAGAAAATTGGCACAGCGATTGCTGTCATTTCAGGGGTTTAAAACTCTAAACTGAAAGCGAAAAGACATATGAAAAAGATGAAAAAATATCGAAATGTGCACAGCTTCAATTATGATAATACAATGAAAGAATATAGGTCTTCAAGAAGGAGAATATCAGAAATTCTCCAATTTCAACTATTTGTTAACAATATGTTTAAATAGAAAGTTTTCAATGGTAAAGAGATAAATATGAAATACAAAGGTCTTCTTATATTAATTATAATTGTGGTTATAGCTTTGCTTGTATATGGACTTATACCAACCGTTTTGAACACCAGCCCATCTGCTATGAAAAGCAATAACTCTTATTACATCTCTGGGAAAGTAACAAATGATATAACCATAAATAACCACTCTGCATTTACTGTGGATGATCATGGAAAGTCTATTACTGTACTATACAATGGCACAGCACCAGTAAACTCTATTGTATTAGTTCATGGAACATATAACAGTGCTCTTTTCGGTGGCTATATAGACGCTAGTTCTGTAACACCATGGTATTACTCAATAAGTTAATAATTTTTTTTAACACCGTGAGCGAGAAGTCCCCTTCGTTAGTTGGGGAAGGATCTCACTAAACCTATTTGCTATAAGATCATCTTATAGAATACATTTATTTATATTGAAATTATAGGGCTTCCGTGAGTTAAATTTGGATAGGACTGAAAAAATTTTATGGGCCACTTCTGGAGTTGCATTTATACAAATAATGATAGGTTTTTATCTTTCACAGATAGAAAAGCCCATGGATTCTGTAGCCCTATTGATTCATATATCGCTGGGGATACTGCTTTTTATCTTGGCTATAGCATCATATACATACACTAAAGAAATAAAAAGGCTGAAAACCCTAGCCGCTGTAAATACATCACTAATTGCCATAACAGGACTTATTGGGATGGGCTTTATATCATTACGAGCCAGTACACTATATACAACCTACGCCTGTAAATCTATTAATCCAATAATTCATATTACCGGACGAGCCAGTACACTATATACAACCTACGCCCCATATCTTCATTTGGCACTTGCTATAGGCATAATTAGCAATTACGCGGTTATGCTGGGTATAAAAAGAACATTAGATTTAAAAGATAAATTATAAGAGAATTCAATTGGCTTACAAATCCAATTACTCCCTCCAAGGTATTGAGATCACCAATACTTATTTATGGAAAAATTGTGCATGGTTCATTGTGGAAAGTCTGGATAGTTCATTCAACCCACAGCCATAGTTAACTAAAAGAATTTTTTATAAAAAATTATTACTCTAAAATTTGAAAAAATTAAGAAAATTATAATATGTTATGGAATCCCAGTGAACAAACTGCCTAAATTGTCATGAATATGGTATGGCCCTTCCCAGTCCCATAATCACAGCTACTATGGTTATAAGCATAACAAGTGTCATAACAGCAAGCGCACTTTTGTCTACCGAACCAATGGTAATTGGGTACATGTTAGTTCTTTTGGGATATGCGCGGAAAGCCCTGGTATCGGCTGAAATAGCAGTATCCTTAGCTCCCCTGACCAGGAATACAATAACTGGGACTATGGCATAAATTGCACCTTTCAGCATATAAAATGGCCTAAATATTTTGGGAGCAGTTGAACCCAAACCTCTCATAAACTGAATTTTTACGGATGTATCAATGTATTCAAATATTCTGGGGATAGTTCTCATAGCTACAACAAGGGAAAATGTGATAGAAATAGGAATTCCAACTTTGTTGAGAGCTCTTAGTACCTGTGAAGGAGTGCTAGTCATGACTAGAACAAGGCTTATAAGGGAAACTGCAGTAAACCTCATTGAAATTTGGAATCCATATATTAGACCCTGCATAGTTAGTTCCGGCTGGTATCCCATTACCGTAAAATATGACGGCCATGCCCATATTCCTGTAAGTGCAGTGACATGGAATGCCTGCTGTAGAATTGTATATGGTGTGTATGGTGCAAAGGCCCATGTCGTTCCGATGATCGTAATCATTGTGAGGAAAAATCCAGTAATGAATTTTCTTTTTCCGTCCTTCAAGGTGAAATATGTTAGAAGAATAACAGCTGTCATTATTGCTCCAATCCACCATATTGTCACTGCCGCCACAATCGTAACTACAAGCCCCAACATTATTTTTATGGATGGATTCATGCGATAATAAAATGTATGAAAACTTTCAAATCTAGTAATTCTCATAAACCCAGTAAGGCCTATTACCCTCAATACAATTAATATGGGAAATGCCGCCCCAAAGAAGAAAAGGAGCCAGCTAATCACGTTAACAATTAACCAATTCATTTTAATCCCTCCCTTAGCAGAAAATCAGATGGAGGTATAACAGAAAATTTTCCCGATTCACGAAAGACCTTCTCCGGTACACCTTCAAGCACTTTTTCTCCATGGTCGAAAACAACAACACGATCGGCATATTTGTATACAAAACGTGAATCATGAGTTACAATAAGTATAGAATATCCAAGGTCTTTAAGCCTCTTAAGTTCTTTGCCAAGAATTTCCTTGTGGAAATAATCCTGTCCAGATGTTGGTTCATCAAGCATCAGAACTTTAACACCTGATGCAATAGCCGATGCCATTGCCACCCTTCTTCTCTGTCCCAGGCTCAGCCCCAGTGGGTCACGATATCTATAATCTAATAGGGAAAACAATTCCATTATCTCATCAACCCGTTTTTTATATTCACTGATTTTTCTCTTCTTGATTGAATAAGCGACTTCAGTCTCCACTGATTTATTTATAAGCGTCAGGTCAAAGTTCTGTGGAACGAAAGCTATCTCGCGCCCCCGGTCCATTATGTGTTCTTTGCTTATGTCCTTTCCAGCAAGCACCACATTAATTTCCGATTTTAAATCAATCTCAAGAAATCCCATAATTCCCTTAAGAAACGTGGATTTGCCGGCTCCATTCCTTCCCATAAGCGCTAATATATGTGATTCTTGAAGATCTATACTTGCTTTTACCAGTTCTGTGCCATTAGGGGCTGTTACACGCACAGAGGTTTTCATTAGTGTGTTAGATTCAGGCGATCTAGATGGTGCAGTGGGAATTGCTTTGATCTCCAGTAATTTTTCACGGATTGATTCAAGATCTTCTAAATCTATCCCGTATTTTCTTGCGTAGATAAAGTGAATTGGAACCTCAATCCCAACTTCCTGCATCTCATCAATATGGTGGATTAAGTCATGGCTACTTATGTCAAGGAAAATCTTTCCATCGTTAACCACTATAATACGATTAACAAAAGGTAGCACTCTTTCAACTTTATGTTCTACAACAATTAGTGTCTTTTCTTCCTTGAGTTGTTCCAGAATGTCAAAAACCCTGGCAGTTCCCTCTGGATCGATGTTAGAAGTTGGTTCATCGAGTATAAGCAATTTTGGCCTCATTGAGAGGACACCTGCTATTGCCACTCTCTGCATCTCCCCACCTGACAATGTGTAAGTTTCTCTATCTTTTATTTCAGATATGCCGGTAGTTTTCATGGATTCGTCTACTCTGGAAACTATCTCCTCAGGAGCTAGGCAAAGGTTTTCAGGCCCAAAAGCAACTTCTTCTTCCACCCCGTAGTTCATTACCTGTGTTTCAGGATTCTGAAGAACTATACCGACCTCAGATGAAAGCTTTGCAAGTGATGTTTCTGCTACATCATTACCATAAACCTTAACGCTTCCTTCTAATTCACCATGAGTTATATGAGGTATTATTCCCGTGATACAATTTACAAGTGTTGATTTGCCCCCTCCAGATCGCCCAGTTATAAGTACTGTTTCGCCATCTTCTATAGTAAGATTCTCCACTTCAATAGAGGGCTCTTCGTTTCCTAAATAAGAAAATTTTAGGTTATGTATTTCGACCGCTTTCATTGACCCACCGCTTTAACTATCCTTAGTGTGATAACCCCCCCAATAGCTCCTAATATTATTGCAGATGGGATAAATGCCAGGATACCAAAAATTATTTTCTGCCAATCAACCACGCCGCCATATAGAAATGGAGCTATAAATCCACTGTAGAAAAGAGGTTCTGGAACTGCCCAGAAAACTCCAATTGCCAGGCCCTCTATAGCCGCGAGGTAAACTCCAGGAATTTTTGATAGATAGTGTGATGAGGAGGAATTTTTACTTGCATCAGTTTTACTTTTGTCTACCGCAGATTTTCTTGGTGGTGATCTTATTCCAAAGAGGTTCTTTCCTGCAATAGCTATGACTATATCCATCATTAGACCATAAGTTAGCATCTCGTACATGAAGTACATCGGTTCTCCACTGAAACCATAGCTAATCAGGTCACTCAAAAGGTTGAATATAAACATCGAAACCATTCCAACCCCGACTTTTCTTACAAGCCCTGCCACTATTAGTAGTGCTATGAGCCTACCCATATATCCTACTCCGAAGAAGGGATTTGAGGGAATAAATTTCCCTAGGAAAGCACCAATATAGAATTCCCAGACAACGGCGAAGGCAGCACCAATACCTATATAAATAAGATCAACAGTTGTAAACTTAGCTAATCCGCCGCTCTTTTTTCCCCAAAGGAAAACAAAAATCAATCCAGCACCAAAAAATAACACAACCAGTTCCCACGGGATTTCTCCCGGGGCATTCAATACTCCAGATATTCCATTGAAACCCATTTTTTCTCAATTGATTATAAATTTAACTATATATATATTTTTGGCAAATATATTATATAGATATATATATGTATAATTAGGACTATGTTCTATATAGACAAAACATTAAATAAATATGTTACTGTTCTCAATATATGAATTTTGAAGACGAAACTTCAAGTAGCGAGTTAGTCCCGAATATAACGGATCTACATGCCCTGTTTATTGACATGGATGATACTCTTGTAAGCTACAGGGAACCAGTCCGTGCAAGCCTTAATGCTGTCAGGGAGACAATTTCAGAGCTCAATGAAACAGATGTGGAGCAATTGGTGAAAGATTTCATGGAATTACTTTCCGAAAGCATGCCACATTTAATCAACAAAGAGATTTCATACAGAGATGATGTTAGAGTAAGAATGAAAAAAATCCTAGACCGGCATGGCCATAACACAACTGAAGATGAGATAGTACAGTTAGATAAATTATACTGGAAAACCTTTTGGAAAAATAGAAAGCTTTTGCCTGAGGCGATTGATCTCCTCAAATTATGCAACAACCTCCATATACCGGTAGCTATTATTTCAAATGGAAATCCAGAAATGCAGCGCAAAACAATGTCCCGTTTAAAACTTCATAATTACGTGAACATTGTTCTTACTCCAGGGAATGTTGATGAAATGAAGCCAAACAATACCCTCTTTGATAGGGCGATGAAGATCCTGGGGGTGAATCCAGAAAAGATTATCATGGTGGGAAATTCTTTTTCACGTGATGTAATCGGAGCCGTAAATGCTGGGATTATTCCCGTTTGGCTCAACAGTTTAGGTAAAGAAAAACCAGAAGATGTAAATGTTGTTGAAATCACATCTTTTACAGAACTTCTGGAAAGGCTCCAGTTAGGAGGCGATATACAGTGAAAAATATTCTAATGGAAGACTTTAACGGAGTGATTGATGGATATAGATGGAACAGTTACAAGGATCTGCTGAAACCAGCTTTTGGAAATGGGTGTATTGCTGACATACCAGGGCAGATACTGGCAAATTTTGGTATTAGTACAGGGCAAGAGACAAAAAATCATAGGAGTTTGATGGAAGGAAAACATGATCATTTTATATTTTTGCTACTTGATGGGTTTGGTTTTTCCACAATTAAGTACTCATTGAAGAAACACAGCATGAAGCATCTTAATAACTTTGCCGATAATTCAGGAGTGAAATTGATAACCAGTGTTTTTCCATCGACCACATCAACTGCCACCGTTTCATATCATACAAACATGCACCCGGTTGAGCACCGGATAGTGGGATATACCTCATATATTCCAGAAGCAGGCACCGTGTGCAACATGATCTCATTGACGCCGCTTGGGCAAAAGGAACATTGCCTTCTGGATAATGGTTATGAGATGCCGTGGATCGAACATCACGGAACCATCTACAATAAACTTCAGGAAAATGACGTTGATTCTGTTTTTTATTTACCATATGCAATTAGAAATAGTGGTCTCACAAGAATTACCGGAAATGGCGCAAAAATTTCACCATATTATTCGGTTTCTCAAATGCTTACATCTCTCAGGCAGGATCTGTCATCAGCGAAGGGGAGAACATTTCATTTTTGCTACATTCCCACTATAGATACTATATCGCACAAGATCGGACCCTATACACAGGACACTGCCCTGGAAATAGAATCTATTTTCATGCTGCTTGAAGAACAGCTGATAAAAGCATCGGATCTCCCTGAAGATACATTCATCTCAATATCTGCAGATCATGGACATACAGTTCCTGAGGAAGGCCAGAAAATAGACCTTTCAGTTGATCGAAAATTAAAGTCCTTCCTGAATACACCTGTCGTAGGAGATCCAAGAGCATCCGTTCTAAGGGTAAAAGATGGGATGATAGAAACTACAATGGATTATCTAACCGAAAAATATGAAAAATATTTTATTCCAGTTCTGAGTAAACAAATGCTGGCAGAAGGATTTTTTGGAACTCCAAAAAGTGTGAATGGAGACACAAGCTTTCTGGGAGACATTATATTAATTTCAAGAAATTCTACCAGTATTTTTGATTCTTCATTAAAACTTATTGACCCAGGAAATCAGGCCAATACTTTGATAGGCATGCATGGAGGGTTGAGCTGTGACGAAATGCTTGTACCTTTTTTTGCCCGGGAAATTTCATAAAAGTTAAATGAAATTTAAAGTTGGCCTGGAGATATACAGTTACCTATAAGTAACCTTATGGAACGTGCAACAGGGTTTGAGAAGATTTCATCCTAGCTATTTATTTTCGTATTTATGAAATACTCAGTTATTCTTGATAATGAAGGGTATGGCATATATGTGCCAGTGTTAACTGTTGGATATCTGACTATTCAGGGCTTCATTGATAAACATTTAAAAGGTACTATAGGAAGGAAACACAGAATAAATTAGATTTCCGGTTATTATATCCCTGTTGATGTTATAGCGCACTAAGTTCCCTGAAAGAATTAGGCCTGATTCCCCTGTAAAACAAAAAGATATATAATATCCTTAGAGTTCTGAACTGTTTTGGAAAGGAAATTCCAGCAAAAAACTTTATATGATTTTCCCCTATTTGTTTAAATGGCCAGTCTTCTGCATAACCGAAGATTCATTCTTTATAATTCCAAAAATTCCTTTGTGAATATTGGTTATAACCTATACCAAATTACAATTCCATTTTTCTCATTCATCTACTTCCACAGTATAGTGTTCACAGGAATCATTCTGTTCGTTGAATACGGCATATATACGTTAACATTCCTTTCGGGCCCGATTGTGGATAAAGTGGAGGATAGAAGATATATAATGTTTCTTTCTGAGATTGTTATTGGCATATCAGCGCTCATTCTTGCTCTGCTTATACACATAGGGAGGCTAAACGAATACATATTTATTGCAATTGTTGCATTTATGGCCATCGGACACGATATAATGTGGACTGCCGACTGGACTGTGATTCCAATTATAGTGGATAAAGAAGATCTTCCCAGGGCAAATGGCTATTCAAATGCAATCGGAAATGCCAGTTCCACTGTGGGTTTTGTGCTTGGAGGCTTTCTCATAATAGTATTCAACGCATTTTTTTCTATGGTACTCTATTCGCTCTGTTTGTTTGCGGGATCATTTCTCACATTAGTCATGCCCATAGCGCTCACGAAGGGAGAGAGAAAAATGCGAGACGGGTTAATTAGTGGCTGGAGATACGTGTTTAAAGGCAATTCAAACCTTTTAATTCTCTCTATTATAATATCCATTTTCTCGTTCTTTTCCCTGCTCCCTGTGTTGGGAATAACTTACATATTTGCATCCAGTTCTAGCCTATATTATTCTCTCATGTTTTCATTATTTTATGTGGGTGCTATGTTCTCTGGTATAGCAATTGGAAAATATTTTCCCTTAAGATTTGTGGGAAAGGCCATGTTTGGTTCTCTCGCTGTGATGGGTATTCTTCTAGTCGCTGCTGTTGTTTTAAGCTCTTTGATTATACTGGATACACTTTTCTGGTTCTTAATTGGATTCTTCTCTTCTTCATACTATACAATTTATAGAATTTATCTCAAAATTGTAACACCGAAAGAGATTATTGGCAGGACAGCATCAAACTTATATACTTTTCGGGGTATTGCCACCGTTCTTGGATCAGTATTTTTCCCAATCCTGTTCCTGGCTTATGGTATACATTCTGTTTTCATAATTTCTGGCATTCTCATTACAATTTTCAGCATAGTTTTTCCAATTATAATCCCGTCAATAATGCAGTTATCTGCAACGACAACAGTACAGAATGCCTAAAGGCATATCCCAAGGATAGAGTCTATCCTACAAATATGAGAGGACAATCCAAGCATGTTTAAACCTTTAAACGAATCCTACCCATAGTTAATGGGCATAAATCCCTTAAACTATTCAAGAAATTTCAGTAAGTTTAATAAAGAAAAGGAAATTAAAAAGCGTATATCGCATGGGAAAGTTAGAAGATATAGAAATAACAGATTTAATAGAACAAATATTTACAGAAAAACGAGAAATATTTCAAGATGATTCCTGACATTCTCAAGAAGAATCCTATGACGCAGCGAATTTGGCTATATACCTCTCACCTGCTGGAGGGATACAAAATGAACTTGGATGATGCAGACAAACGACTCTTATTCGACACAATAGCCGAAATTTACGATTTAGTTAGACCACGGTATCCCAGGTCATTGATTGATGATTTGGAAGAAGCATGCCATCTTGAAGGATCCGGTAAAATTCTTGAAATCGGGCCTGGAACTGGACAGCTAACAAAGAGTTTGGCTGAGAGAGGGCTTAATATTGATTGCGTTGAGATTGGGTCAAAACTTGCAGGAATAGCAAGATCCAGACTTTCTGAATTTCCCAACATCAGGATCAAAATCGGAAACTTCGAGAAGATGAAATACAAAGCAAATTACTATGACCTTGCAGTTTTTGGCACTTCTTTCAAGTGGGTCGATCCAAAAAAACGCGTTCCTAGAGTTGCTCGTCTCTTACACGAGGACGGCTATCTAGTATTAATTGAAACCCATCATATAAACGGTGGTACAAAGCAGTTTTTTATAGATAGTCAAACTTGTTATAAACTCTATGACCCAAACACCTCAGATACTTTCCAACTTCCAGACCCTACTGAAGTTATCACACGAAAATACGAGGAAGAGACGAAAAAATGTTTCAGTACAGTACTTTCAAGGGTTTATGAGCAGGAAGTTCAGTACTCAACTGCAGAATACCAGAAGCTGTTGAGAACCTATTCCGATGTTTTAGCAATGAATGAAAAAAGTCGTAAAGCATTTCTAGATTGTATAGCTGAAATCATTGAATCGAAATATGCTGGATATATCAAAAAGAGATATCTCTTTGAGTTATTTGTTGCTAAGCAAAAGACCTCTCCATGAGTCTGCGAATTTCCACATAATTGTTACTACCAATGTATCAATTCAGTATTGGTTATTCC
>JAKBQO010000126.1 GCA_021835185.1 Thermoplasmata archaeon | reverse complement strand
TTATCATAACTGTTATCAGTTTAGTTTCATTTTCCTTTCTGAAATAGTCCTGCATATTCACCTTGTCCTCTCCATCTGTTATTATTATGATAGTATTGGTTTCACTGGCCATTTTCCCCTCCTGAAGATCCCTCAGGGCAGTTTTTAGGGCACATTCTATACACGTCCCTTTATTTGCCTCCACCGTTAATATATTCTCTACTATGTCAAATGGGCTATTCAACAGGTCATGTGGTTTATTGTCAAAAAACCTGAAAAAATATTTCCTCCCCTTGCTCTTCGATATTCTGAAGAGTGCAAGTGCAACAGACCTTGACCATAGAGTTTTGTCTCCTTCATACATGCTTCCACTTTTGTCTAATAGAACATAATAGGCTCCCGGGCTAAGCAAGCGTTTTTCCTTACCGGTGAACCCATTTATTATCTTTGAATAGAAGATTTCATCAGGCATTGCCAGTTCTCTTGAAAGCACATTTGATATATGCCTTGTTTTATAATACCCGGCAAGTTCGCCGGTATTTGAAAATGCCCTCATCTTCTTTGTGTAGCGTGGCATAATATCAATAAGTTTATTGGCCATTGTAAGTATCTTGTCGGCATTTTCAACCTTCATTGCCTTATCTGTAAGATCAATGAGGCTATCCACGGACAAGCCCTCTTTCCTGCCTGTATTGCCCCCGGGATTTTTGTCTTTTATTATTTTCTCAATTTCATGGGCCATTTCTATCTTCTTTGATGCACCTTCCATTGATTTTTCTATTGTTTTTGGATTAAGTGATTCACTGGTATTTCCGTTTCTGGCGGCATTTTTTTTGGCGTTTTCATTTAATGCCTTCATAAAATTTATGCTGTAAAGCATGGATAACCTGTCATTCAGGTGTGAATATGTCTTTGCCTGAGTGAATTCCTTCGTTTTTGTCATATAATCCATTCTGAGCCTTATGCTTTCCATAAATTCATTGCTATTTTTCTGGTTTTTGACAGTGACCAGACCGGAATAAAAAAGAAAGTAAAGGTCAGAGGCCGCCGTTTTTATATCCTCAGCTGAGTTTTTATCAAGATCTATATTCACACGCCTGACAAGTCTCTCCCTGGTTATTTTATACACAGTGCTTGTCTGTGATATTCCATTTATGTTGCTTCTTGGATTTCCAGCCATCCCTGTCACCGCCCCTTTAGTTTTTCATATCTGGATCCGGCAAACTCCAGCGATGAATTAATCCTGTTTACTATGTCTCTGTGATAAGGTGAATTGTCGCTTCCCAGTTCATATTTCATTCTCTCAAGTTTTTTAATGTATATCTCAAGCAGACTCAGCTGGTCAAGAACAACGTTATATGGTGAATTCCTGTTTATGGCGTCCTCTGTGGACTGAATAAGTGATTTTGTTTCTTCCATGGTGGTTTCTGCCTTCTGGACTATGTCGGATTTATTTTCAAGCTTGGAATCAATTATTGCTGCCTCTATTTTCGGCATGTAATCTTCAGAGTCTGCACTGTATCTCATAGCCATGGCCACATCGTTTCCTGTAACAGATTTCGAATCCATAAGAATGCTGAATGCTGCCGCTATTTTAAGTAGTTTTATTTTTCTTCTGTCACTGAGTATAACATCATTCTCCTCAAGCTGGAACAATGCTTCCATATAACGGTCTATAACATTGTTATTATCGGACCTGATCATATTCATCCTTGCCACTGCTTCTGATTGGAGCTTTCTGACATCATCAAGATCCAGGAAGGGTTTTTCCATTGTAGAACTGGATTCCATGTTTATCCCCTTTTCAAGCAAATCCCTGAGAATTGTACGCTCCACATAGCTGTGGAATATCTTTATGGGATATCTGTCATAGAGTGCCATGTCTTCCTCATCATCAGATATCTCATTACTGGCTGAATAAATCCCAAGGAGGTCAAGGTCTATCATTGCGCCTCCATTGGGCAATCTGCGGTTCAGCATAATGTCAAGCAGGGTATTCCTTATGGCGGAACTTGACTTGAATATTTCATCCAAAAATACTATATTAGCATCCGGAAGTTTGCCCCTGGTTATATTTCTGTATTCCCCATTTTTTAATGCAGTTATATCTATGGGTCCAAGAAGTTCTTCAGGCTCAGTAAATTTTGTGAGCAAATAATAAAAGTACCGAGCATTGATTAATCTGCTCATTGTATCAATAATTGATGTTTTTGCTGTTCCAGGCGGCCCAACTAGAAGAGTTGGCTCACCAGAAATCAAACCTGCAAGTACACCATTAATCACGTCCTCCCTGCCAACGAACGTATTTGTTAGGTAATTCTT
Organism: Thermoplasmata archaeon; assembly: GCA_021835185.1. The sequence goes on along the minus strand of JAKBQO010000126.1, from coordinate 2,593 downwards.
AACTTCAAAGATCTTGCTGATGTTTTTCATGGCTATAACAAATTAAAACAATGTTTTATAAATCTATCTATTTTCAAATTCAATACCTTATGTTGAAGTACATACTTTCTATGTTGCGAATATATTATTATGTTAGTCTTTCATTGAGAGTCGGCAATTAAAAAATTTTTTTTGGTTAAGCCCTTCACTGTTTTTTCTCATCATCCTTAGGCTGATTTTCTGCTTTCAGTTTATTATAGATATTTTCAAACACCAGATTAGTGTCATTTATCACCTTATCCATGGATTTGCCGGAAAGCTTAACCTTGGCAAGAAAGGTATTGGTTGATCCACCTCTCGCAAGGAGTATTACCCCAGAATCAGGCAACTGTTTTGATACCTCCTCAATTACTTTTTCAGAGGATACATCCGAGTTCAGTATTATACTTAATGGATATATATTTTCAGGGCTTTCCCACATTGAATTAGGGCCAAGCACATTGAACCTGGATTTCACATTCCAGTAGGCTGAATCCAGGGCCATATTGGCTCTAGCCATTTTTTCATTTAATTCGGTCACATCATCAAAAGTAATCAAAGCCTCAAAGGTGTTGCTAATACCATTTTTTGTTGAAAGGAAAAATTTGATATCGCTAAAATCATTGTTATTCTTTATTTCTTGAAGTATCTTGTCAGCTGGGACATCAGCCTGTGCAGTTATATTCAAGGGATAGATATAACTGCCGCCATCATTTCTGTACTCTGTGATTACACTGTTGCCAAGTATTTCTGAATTTGGCAGATAGATAACATTGTTGTCCTTCGTGAGCATCTTAGAAAAAAGAGTTTTCACCTCGACTATTTTTCCGGTTGTTTCAACACTCCATACCCATGAATTGACAGATATGGTCTCACCAAACTTCAGGGTGTTTGATGATGTGGCAAACACACTGGAGAGAACATTTGATGCAACTGTCTGGACTGCAAGCCCAAGTACTATGCCACCAATGGCACTGCCGGCAAGTATGCCTGTAACGCTTACATGAAATGCGCTCAGTACGAGGGCCATTATAACAACGTAAAATACTATTCTTATTATCAGGGAAATTCCATATAAGCCCTTATTTGTCTTTATTATAACTTCACGGATGTATCTGACAAATGATCCTACTACCAGAAGCCCTATAATCAATATTGTTACTGCATGAACAGCCTCAATCACAAAAGATTCATAGGATTTGTATTGTGGGAGAAATTTAGTTATTATGATAGTAATAAGATATCCGGCAAGAATGGTAAATGCAATTCCCACTATGACTTCGACGACTATTTTTGCTATCTGGTCCCTTCTCCGCGCCAGTTTTGATTTAGTTTTTGGCATTATTTATCCTCCATACCTATTTCACTGAATCCCGTATATGGTATAAGCACATCAGGTACCCTTATGCAATCTTCTTCCTGATAGTTTTCTATTATTGCTACTAAAACTCTCTCTGTGGCTATAGCTGTACTATTAAGCGTGTGTACAAATTTATTTCCGTCCTTTGTTCTGTACCGGATGTTCAACGATCTCGCCTGGTAATCTGTATCATTTGATGCAGATACTACCTCCCTGAATTTCCCCTGTGATGGATACCATACCTCTATGTCGTATTTCTTTGCAGCCAGGCTACCAAGGTCTCCGGAACATATATTCACTATTCTGTATGGCAATCCGAGACTTTTGTATATATCTTCGGAATTAGTCACCAGTTCATTGAAAAAATCCCACGATTCTTCAGGCCGGCAATAGATGAATTGCTCTATCTTGTTGAACTGGTGAACCCGAAATATTCCCTTGGTATCCTTTCCATGTGCACCTGCTTCCCTTCTGAAACATGGGGAAACACCACTTACCCTCAATGGCAATTCAGACTCTTCCAGTATTTCTCCGGACAGCATAGATGCCAGTGGATGCTCTGCGGTTGCTATTAGATAAAGGTCGTCCCCCTCGATTTTGTATAATGATTCCTTGAATGTTTCTATATCTGTAGCACCGGACATAGAGGCATAGTTAATCATAAATGGTGGTTCCATTACTGAAAAGTTTCTCTGGGAAAGAAAATCTACTGCATAATTTATCAGTGCAAGCTCAAGTTTGAACAGTCTATTTTTCAGAAAATAAAATCTGGAACCTGCTATCTTTCCCGCTCTTTCAATATCGGCCAGATTGTATTTTTCCATGAGGGTTTGATGGTCAACCGGTTTTTTATCTAATACAGTATAATTTTCAGAATTATTACTATTCTCCATAAAATAGTCCAGGTCCTTATTGTAAACCTTTGAATTGCCAAAGTATTTCACAATTTTACTGTTTTCATCCCCGCTGCATATGGGAACATCATCTGCAAGCAGATTGGGTATCAGCCTTACTATTTCATTTCTCTTAGCTTCTATCCCCTTTTGCTCTTCTTCCATGTCGCTTATTTTTTTGTTGATTTCATGCACTTCAGACTTTAAACTGTCTATATCCTCTCCATTCTTAATCATCGTGGAAATACTGGATGTCACCATATTTTTTTTATGTTTGTACTCATTTAATATCTTAAGATTCTCTCTCCATCTGGAATCCAGG
>JAKBQO010000125.1:970-4919 GCA_021835185.1 Thermoplasmata archaeon | reverse complement strand
CATTAAATTGTCAATACATGGGTATCCTGAAATGGTTTTGCATTCGTTTTCATTCAGTTTAATTTTTTCCATTCATTACCATATTGCATATTGTAATAAAATATTTCTAAACTTCCTATTAATACTATGGAATCTCCTCATACTAAATTATATATAATAAATGTAGATACATACCGGATGGCAAATGTATACCTGGCTATAGGGGTTATATTTTTTATAATGTCCATGCTTTCTTTCGGTCTGGGCATATATTCTCTCGGGATGATTCTTTTGATTGTTTTCATCGTACTGATGTTTCTTTATTATAGAACATCGGCAGGGCATGTTAATAAAAGAGTTTCCAGTATTACCTATGACGGAATTATCCAGGCAGGAATTTTAAAAATAGAAAAGGGAACATTTTATATCGATAAGGATAAATTTATTTCTGTGATGAGTAAGATAAACGATCTTGTTTCATCTCAGGGGACAATGCCTGAATTCGGGCTTGATGCTATTTATATAGATCTCAACAGGCAGGACCGGGCTGAAAAATTAGTTGACCTCATTAAGGAGAGGGGTGTCAATGCATCCGCTGTGCAGGAAAGGTCAAGCTGGAAAGTCAAAATTGATTTTGACTGATAAAATGGTATCTGGTTTTTGCCTTATAAGAGGATGGCAACATACAGCAAATTTCTTAAATGTATGCCAATTATAGTCAGGGAAACTTTAACTTAAATGCCTAAATTAAGAGATATGAAGGACTATGTCCATGCAGCTTTTGCGTCAACAGGTTCATGGATAGGCAATATTTACGATCTTACTATCGTAACATATATTTATGCGGAATTGGAAAAATCATATCATGTAGGCTTAGGTGTAGTATCACTTCTATTTGCCCTGGGATTAATAGGACGATTTTTTGGTGGCCTGTATCTGGGGAACCTAACCGACAAAGTAGGGGCCAGGCGCGTAATGGCCATGAGCACTGCCGGATATGCTATTTTTGCAAGTGTTATGGCCTTTTCCCCAGATGTAATTATACTTTTGTCCGCCAGATTTATACAGGGCATATTCATGGGAGGGGAATGGACTTCAGGTACACTGCTAGGATACGAATTTTCACCTGCTAACATAAGGAGCACAATATTTGGTCTCATTCAGAGCGGATATGGCATTGGATATGCACTTACAGGTGTAGCATACATCCTATTTCTGCCAACAATAGCTGTTACATGGCGATATTTCCTTATTACAGGTACTATTCCACTCATTATAGTTCCATATACAATGCTGAAAATTCCACGTGATAAAAAAGAGATTCAAAAACTAAAGGAAAAAATAAATCTCTGGGACTATAAAGTTCCAATGATAAAATCTATGATAATGATGTCTGGATTCTTCTCTGCATATTTTGCCGTTCTCTCCTTTTATCCCACAATAGCCCCATCCTTCGGCCTGTCAAGGTCACTGGTTGGGATAATAATGATAATTTCAAGCCTTACAATAGCTATCTGGTTTATAATATTTGGAAGATTAGCCTCCATTTTCAGGAAAAAACACCTTATTATGGGAGGATCTGTTATTGCCATGGTATTTGCATGGCTTACCATGCCATATTTTGACCAGATCAGATTCCTTGCATTGCCAGGAATGCTGGTGTTCACCTTCGGTATCGGTTCAATGCCATTAGTACCATTGCTTTTAATGAACAGAATAAATCCCGCAGTTAGAGGGGTTATATCTGGAATATCATATAATTTTGGGGCATTATTCGGTGGACTCATGTCCGTTCTGTTAGGTGTAATAGGTGGAATAGTGGGCACTAGCCGGTTTATATTAATTATCGATATAACAACCCTTGTATGCCTGCTATCAGTTTTTATAACCAGCGTCACAATAAAAAAGGTAAAAGAATCCGCGTCGTATCTCTCCGGCCTTTCTGGTAATTCAGAATGAAAGAAAACAGAAAAAATAATATGCTATTTTTATCTAATGTTTTATGAATTTTTTGGACGAATTAAAAAATTTGAAGGAACAAATAAAATCAAAGGATAAATTTGATGTGAATTTCAACTTCGATAATATTGTAATATCAGGCATGGGTGGATCTGGAATTGTTGGAAGTATATTCCAGGAATATTATACTTCTCAGCCCGTTATATCCATAGGTGATTACGGGATACCCGCATTCGTAAATGAAAAAACACTGTTCATCGCTGTGAGTTATTCAGGAAACACCGAAGAAACTATCAGCAATGTGGAGGATGCAAAGAAGAAGGGCGCCCATATTTGGGCTATCACATCAGGCGGCAAGCTTGCTACAATTGTTGAGGATGCCATAATTATACCATCAGGAATCCAGCCAAGATCAGCACTGGGATACATGCTTATGCCTTTCTATAATACATTTGCACCACTCAGTGATGAAGTAATAAATAAAACATACGAGATCTTGAGCGACATGGACAAAAATCACGGAGAAATGAAATCTGAGGCGTTTAAAATATATGAAAACAGCTCCATTCCTATAATATACGGTTCCAAACCATTCAAGTCTGTTGCATACAGATGGAAAACCCAGTTTAACGAAAATGCAAAAACCTTTGCGTTTTACAGCTACTTCCCTGAACTGAACCATAACGACACAATGCCACTTAAATCGGCGTACAGAAGAAACGAGTATATGTTTTATGCATTCGAATCAGACAATACAAGGATTAACCACAGAATAAGCATAACGCAGGAGGTTACTGGAGAACGATTCACAGTGATACAATCACCTTCAAATGATTATTTTACCAAACTGTTCTACCTTATCCATTATGCGGACTACGTAACATATGAACTGGCTCTGGTAAGAAATGTTGATCCAACAGATGTCTCAACAATCGAGGAATTAAAAAAGAAATTAGCTTAATTCCTTTATTTCCTTTGAATTTTCCACAATTATAGAACCTCCTGGAGGTAAAATTGATTCTATTTCTGATTTTTCAATACCAAGTATTTTTGCTATTTTTTCCGCAGCTACCGACCTTTTTTCATTGCCAGGTTTTATTATTACCCATTTTTTTGAGTCTGTAGCAGTTTCCGAAGGAGATATCATTGGTATGATATTGCCCTTATAATCAATGAGTGATATTTTCAATTCCAGTGGAATATTAAGAACATAGTTTCTTTTCCCTCTTACAATCCATGAGCCCTTTGACACAAATTCACCGGATTCTGGAGTTTTGCTGACCTGTGATGGATATACCCAGTATGCTGTTCCAGAACCGATGCCTGCTGGCCATGCACGTGAAAGTGAAACGGCAAATTCACAGGCTTCCCTTATTGTATCTTCTGTTATATCTATTCCCTCATTCTTAATTACTGTGCTAGGGGCTCCATAAATATCGGCATGGACATATATATCGTTTTCTGACACGTGTTTTTTGACAAGTTTTTCATTGGTTTTTGCATCTCTCCCGGCCATAACCATATTTCCTGCAGAAGATGTAAACCAGTGGTAAGATTCGAACCAGTATTTTATACGCTTCTTCTTGCCAGCTTTCTGTTTCTCCTTCATTATGAGTTTTTTTGTCTCCTCAATTGCTTTTTCAGCACCCTCAATCTTGCCCTTATACTCCTTTGCCGTATTGAAAACGTGATTTATGTTATTACCTGCAGATTCCCTGTAATTCAGGACAATTTTTGTTTCCTTATAGTTTACTGCAAATGTGTTCTTTGCAGGATTTATATCACTTATCTCCAGATCCATGAAAATAAAATTATTCAAATTGCTTTTCCTTACATTATTGTAAACTATGTTAATCAATTTCTGCAGCTGTTGAAAATTCATTTTAAGATAATTTCCGAATTCATTGTATACCAGCATTAGTTTATTGAATTCTTCTATTGACCTCCTCTGCGACTCTATTCTTCTTTCAACACTGGATTTGTTCTTATCGGTTTCGGGATAATGAGATCG
>JAKBQO010000125.1:0-960 GCA_021835185.1 Thermoplasmata archaeon | reverse complement strand
TAAAAATCAATTCCCCCGTTAAAATCCTCAAATTTCTCATCAGGGTCTTTTCCTAAGGCAGTCAATAGAACTGGTGATAGAAGTTCTTCGGATTCATAGTAAAACGCATTATTTTTTTCAGATTCCAGAACTATTTCCATTATATTATCATATAATGTACCATAATATTCTCTGATTTCCCCAGGCATTTTATCTTTATCTATATTTGTTCTGTACAGTGCTTCTTCAGCTATTTCTCCGCCTAGGTTTGCACGGGTGGCGAGAGTCTTTACAATTGATGCCTTACTGCCGTCGAGAATGCCTGAAAATGTTTCAAGATCGCTTATAGGATTTATAACTGCAGGCGGTATATATTCCTCGCCTATTAGTATCTTCCTCGTTTTGTACACATGCTGGTCCATTGCTAATACAATCTTGCCATTGTCTGTAAGAATAAGGTTTCCTCCACCAAATAATTCCAGTACTATCTCCTGGCCTGTATGCAGTGTTATCTTTACAACCCTGTCAAAGTTTATCTGTTCTATGCCTACTATCCGCTTCTCTGACAACTGCTTCCTGAACAGCATTGACAGCTGGGTTGCCTCTTCTGGTTTCTCAGCATCATAAAATGCTATGCCTTTGTTTAGAGATATGAAAAAATCCCTTTTTTTAACATCCGACCTGTAAAGTTGAAGTACAAATTCTTTCTGGTTTACCTGGTATACTTTTTTGATAAACGAGTTTAATATGGTGTCACCATAGATTGAGACGAAAGCATGAAAATCCAGTGACGATTCTTTAAGTTTCATGGATTCATCTAATGATTGCTCTTATTTTAACTTAACTGAAAATAAAATGTCTTCTGTAATGATGGAGATAAAAATTTTGATTTGCCTGGCTAAAAATAATCATGTAGAAAGTTGTAAACTATGGGCGATTAAAGAAATTAAGAATATACACCACCGCTGAGATACGGGTTAT
>JAKBQO010000124.1 GCA_021835185.1 Thermoplasmata archaeon | reverse complement strand
GTGATAGTCATATTAGAGGTAATATGCCCTGAATATGTTAGGATAAGATTTGATGAATCGCTTTCATTGCCATTAAAGGTAACGTTGTTGTTTTGTACCGTCATATTTAGTTTGTAATATGGATCCACAGGACCAATCATTATTGATTTACTGTATATATTTTTACCACCTACGTCCAGAGATAGTTCATTTATTCCACCACTGGCTCTATATGTGCCATTGAGAGTGTAAGTTGCTCCATCAAGTGAGTAATTATATGATTTGCCTGTATTATCTGTTATATTAACAGATATTAAATATGGATTGACTGTTTCTTTATAGGTTGAATTTTCTGCTATATTTAAATTGAAATTTGTTGGAACATAATGGGCATTGTTGTAATTAAACCTGTAAATTCCTGATGGTATAGAATAACCATAATATGTCCCTATAGAATTGCTTCTGATAAATGCTGGACTGATACTAAATATTCCCCCGTAGCCGGAAAGGTAGGATTCACCAACAGATGCGTTGCCTTTCAATGGTACAGAGCTTTTTAACATGATGGTAGAATTGAGTATCATACGCTTAGTCATATTGAATTTAATATGGTGTATCCCACTTGCAGTACTATATTTTACAAAGCTTGAGTTGTAGTATAATGTATAGGCAGCCATTGTATAATTTCCAGAATATTTAAGGGATAAATTTCCATTACCAGCATCATTTGTTATTCCATTATATGTATATATGGCACCACTTTGTTTTATTAATATCAGGAAATTTGTGTTGTTCAGTTTCTTTCCCAGTTCAATAGTAATATTTTTATTCAGGATTCCGGTTATGTTGTTTGAATTTAAACCCCCTGAAATTGCACTGTCATTTAAATAGGGTACAAGACTGGAAACATTTCCAGAAAATTCATTAATTCCGCTACCTATGGAAGATGCGGGAAAAATTGATATGTTTTTAGAAGTGTTTCCCTTAAGGTAAATAGATGTTGTATAGTTATCAAATCCCGGTGATGAATAACTAATAGAGTATGCCCCCCGTGGCAAAGTGATGCTATAGGTTCCATTCCGGCTTATGTTCAACGTTCTGGACATAGTTGAATTGCTTATAGTAATGGTACCATTGACAGGTAACTTATTGTAAAAGTTAGATACGTTTCCTGACAGTGTAAAATCCTGACGAGCAATTGATGCATTATTTCCACTTGAACTGGAATTCCCATGACCATTTCCGTTACCAGTCACTAGCCTATCGGTTGGATTATGACCCGGATATGGAATATTTGCTCCCGAAAATACGATAGCAACCAGAATTGCACTTATTGCCACTGCAGTTAATACTTTATAATTCAATAAAAATCAATGGGATTTTAGCATATAAATATTTTGTATACACTAAAATATATGCCGAAAATAATCTATTAATTGTTATATATAGAAACATAATTACGGTGATATGAAATTTCTCGCTTACTTTGGGCACTTAAATATTGATGTGAGTATGTCGGTATCATCACTTCCAACACCCGGTGAAGCCAGAGGGGTTGATATGCTAAGGGAAAAATTCGCTGGGACAGCAGGCAATTTCGCCTATGTTGCAAATTCGCTGGGGCTTGATTTTGATCTCTATTCCATTGTTGGCCTGACCTCTCATGCAAAATATCTGGAAAATTTGAAAGAAGTGGGTATAAGCATAGAACATGTGGATATAGATACAGGAGAAATTGGGCCTATTTGTTACATTCCCTCTGATGGGAAGGAGCAAATTGCATATATGTTCCAGGGACCCATGAATAACTGGGAAGCATCAAAAAAATTTGAATATGGAAATTATCTTTACCTGAACATAGGTACAGGTCCTGTAAGGGAATATCAGAAAATATTGAGCCGGGAAAATAAAGCGAGAATTGTATTTGACCCTGGACAGGAAATATGGTATACATATAACAGTGAAACTGCACAGTATATGGTAGAACACAGCGATATGATAATTATGAACAGAAAAGAGTTCACACATCTTCTGGAACTGCTTCATACGGACTATATTACAGTATACGGCAAGGTAAAAGATATAGTGATAACTGAGGGAAAGAAAGGAGCGACTGTTGTGGAGGATGGTGAGTCTACCCTGGTACCGGCAGTCAAGTCAGATCATGTAGTAGATACTGTGGGTGCTGGGGATTCCTTTAGAGCTGGGCTATATACAGGGCTTTCAAATGGGTTTACTCTTCAGGATTCCGCATTAATAGGAAATATAACGGCTTCTAAGGCAATTGAGAATAATATAAATGAGTTTAATCTTAAATTTAAGGATATACTAAAGATGTTTAATTTGATCAAATCGTAGTGTCTACTTTTGCCATATTTGAAAAAACTTCAAAGTCTTTTTCCGGCAGATCGTAGGGAATAAGCCTTCCAGTGAGTTTTAGGAATCCTTCACTAACTAGAAAATCTACATCTGCAGTATTTGAAAATACAACAACCCCATGATGGGTTTTAGAGTTGATGCCACATCTCTTTATGGCAACATTGATCTGATTAGTGTTTGATAGGTACATCAGAAGCACATTCCCTGGAAAATGTATTTTCCCGTTGTGCTGTATGTACCGTTCAGTCTTTCTGATTGCTTCCTTTAACTGTAGTTCTGACATTATGGCATTACAGTCAATTAATTGCAAAAAATCCTTCCTGGTTTTCAAATAGTCAAAAATTTGGGTATCGTATTTAGTTAAAATAAAATATTGTAAATCATACAACATTAGTTCTTCGTCTCTGGACAGGTTTTTTAATATCGGTTGCCGGGTTTACAACGTTCTTTATTTTCTGGAGGAATTTATCTTTTTCCATACCCATTACTAGGGCATTTTCAAGGACATCCTCTATTCTTGAAGCGCCTATTATCTGTATTTTGTCCTTATGTGCCTCATCCAGTATAATGTCATTGAAATTGGAGGCAGGGACTATAACCTTTGACAGGCCGGTATCTATTGCTGCTTCAACCTTTGCTGTTACTCCGCCTACTGGTAGTACATCGCCTCTTACACTGAGGGATCCTGTCATGGCTACTGTCTGGTCAATAGGTATGGACTCAAGGGCTGATATAACCGCTGTGGCTATTGATACGCTTGCTGAATCACCCTCAACTCCCTCGTAAGTTCCAACAAACTGTATGTGTATATCAACATCTGAAATGTTTTTTCCACTTATTTTCTTTATTACCGCTGAAACGTTCTGCACAGCTTCTTTAGCAATTTCCCCCAACTTTCCAGTTGCGTACACAGTACCATTATGAGGATGCTGCGCCTGGGTTACTTCGGCAACAATAGGCATGACAACTCCTGTAAAATCAGACATATCAGTTGATCCCATAACGGCAAGTCCGTTGACTTTTCCTATTGCACTTCCGGTTCCGGTAAACATTTTGTAAAGTTTCTTGACTTCTATGGCCCTGTCAGCTATCTGCTGTTCAACCGGTTTGCTTAAACTTCTGGCCTGATTTACGTCCTCTGCGGTCACTATAGATTGCTTATTCGTAACTGCGATGTCCCCAGCCACTCTAACAAGACCGCCCAGTTCCCTCAGTCTTAATGTAAGCCTACCTTTCCTGCCAGCACGTTTCTGTGCCTCTTTCAGTATTTCCGTTATGGCACTCTCATCGAATGGAGGGATCTTTTTGTCCTTTGCAATTTCCTGTGCTATAAATTGAACTATTTTCTTTCTGTTATCATCGCTGTCATCCATTGTATCGTACATATAAACTTCATATCCATATCCCCTTATCCTGGATCTAAGTGCTGGATGCATATTCCTTATTGCATCAAGGTTGCCGGCTGCCACGAGAACAAAATCGCATGGTACAGGTTCAGTTTGAACCATAGCACCTGCACTTCTTTCGCTCTGCCCGGATATGGAAAAGCGTTTCTCCTGCATTGCCGTGAGCAATGCCTGCTGGTCTTCTGGCCTGAGCAGATTTATTTCATCTATGAAAAGCACTCCCTTATCAGATTTTTGCATATTTCCCGCTTCCACTCTCTCATGAGCGGGAGTTTCCAGTCCGCCTGACTGGAAAGGATCATGCCTTACATCTCCAAGGAGAGCGCCAGAATGAGCACCAGTAGAATCTATGAAAGGCGGTTTATCATTTGGATTATGCCCTACTAGCAATTTTGGAACCATTGCACGTTCCATACGTGCTGCAGGATTCATTGCCATTATTATATACAGGAATGCCGCACCAATTACCGCAAAGAAAAGAATTTCGATGGCGGTCCCCTTCAGATTGCTTATCCATAGATAAATAGCTAGTATAGCACCTAGTAATATTATAGATAGGACAATGAAAAGAAGGCTTTTAGACCTATCCTTTTTTTCTCTCTCAGCCTTTATCTGATACTGCCTGAGTATTTCCTTTCCCTTACCGGCCGGGAAGGTCTTAATCTTTGGCTTGTTTGGGTCTTCTGGATTAGGGAAACATAATACATCTTCCAAGTCCTCTTTTGGAAGAAAATCTACCATAGACTGGGCTAACATAGATTTGCCGGTTCCCGGCTCACCAATGAGAAGGACGTGCCTTTTCTGGATAGCTGCTTTTTTTATGACTTCTCCAGCATGCTCCTGCCCAATTACCTGGTTAAACAGAAGCTTGGGCACCTCAACTTCCTTAGTGCTTTTCACACCTAATTTAGATACCCATTCTTCAACATTATCATTATTAGCGTCCACGTTATCATTATCTAATCCTAATAATTAAGCTTTCCTATACTCTTTTAACTAATCAAATTTAATAATACGGAAAAATGATTTTCAAGACACTTCCATTAGCACACTGCAATTCATCCACATGGGAAACTCAGTTGCTTTCTTTATGATAGTATTTCCTGATCATCCCCATAATGGAAAAATGGTTAAAATCATTATACCGGATCGATGCGTAAAAATAA
>JAKBQO010000123.1 GCA_021835185.1 Thermoplasmata archaeon | reverse complement strand
GTGCAGCCCTGAGCACATGCACCGGGTTCCTTATCGATGCAACCAGCACTTCGGTCTTATAGCCGTAATTTGTATACTCTGTCTTAATCTGGTCAATTACGGCCATTCCATCCTCTCCAATATCGTCAAGCCTGCCAACAAATGGGGAAACGAAGGCAGCACCATTTTTTGCCGCAAGCAAAGCCTGTATGGCATTGAATATCAGTGTTGTATTCACCTTTATTTCCTTCTCCCTGAGAATCTTCATTGCTTTCAGCCCCTGCAATGTTATGGGTATTTTTATGACTGCATTGCTGCCCAGGGCGTGAAGCTTTACTGCCTGCTCTACCATTTCTTCAGCGTTTTCTGCCACAACTTCCAGGCTTACCGGCCCATTAACCTCTCTGAGTATTTCTGCCGCAATTTGCTTAAAGCTTTTGCCGCCCTTAGATGCTTTCATTATCAGGGATGGGTTTGTTGTGACTCCATCTATCAATCCAAACTGGTTCGCTTCCCTGATTTCATCAATATCTGCTGTATCTATAAATATCTTCATTTACTATACCTCCTAAAGAATTCGTCTGTTTTTTTTACTATATCATTTACCCCTATATGAAAATAATCGAAGAGTTCCATTCCCTTTCCGCTTTTCCCGAAAATATCCGGCATTCCTATTCTCATAAGAGGCACAGGGTATTCCTCTGCTGTGACCTCTGCAACTCTGGATCCCAATCCATTGTATATGGAGTGCTCTTCAGCAGTAATTATTCTTCCAGTTTCCCTTGCTGCCTTTATTATTGCCGGCCGGTCTATGGGTTTTATGGATGACATATTAACGACTCTGGCATCTATGCCCCTGCTTTTCAGTTGCTCAGCAGCTGTTAGTGCAAATGAGACCATTATTCCGTATGCCATTATGGTCAAATCCGATCCGTCCCTGAATGTAATAGATTTGCCTTCCCTGAATTCATAGTTTGCGTCATTCAGCACGGGAAATTTTTCTCTTGTAAGCCTAACATAGTAAGGGGATGTTTTCTTTTCTGACAGGTAATCCACCACACTGACTGTTTCAACGGAATCTACAGGTACTATAACCTTCATATTTGGGAGTCCGGACATGATTCCAACATCCTCCAGTATCTGGTGCGTTGGCCCGTCTTCTCCAAGAGAAATTCCAGAATGTGTAACCACAAAATTCACAGGCGCCTCATTATAGCACACAGACTGCCTGATAACATTGTATGTATTGCTGAGGAATACTGCAAATGTTGAGGCAAATACTGTTTTTCCTGCAAGGGAAAGACCGGCAGCTGCTGTTACCATGGACTGCTCAGATATGCCCATATTGAAAAACCTTTCAGGGAATTTTTTTCCGAACACGCTGGTTTTTGTGGATGATGACAGATCCGCATCCAGCACTACAATATCCTTATTTTTCTCCCCAAGGGATGCCAGTTCCTTTCCATATGCCTCCCTGAGGCTTTCCATCCTATCCATTTTCTGCATCATTGTTTTCCCTCAATTTCCCTCAGTGCCTGTTCATACTCCTCCCTGCTTGCAGGAGGCGATCCATGGTATTTCGGGTTGTTTTCCATATAACTGACACCCTTTCCCTTTACTGTTTTTGCCACAATGAAAAGGGGCCTGTCCCTGGGTTTCCTGGCATATTCAAGTGCATCCACAACTTCATTCATATTGTTCCCGTCTATGGTCATTACCTCCCATCCGAAAGGAGCTACCTTTTCTGCCACATTTCCCAGGGGCATGATATCCTCTGTAAATCCGTCAAGCTGTATTCCATTTCTGTCAAGAATGGCTGTAAGATTTCCAAGATGGTACTTGCTGGCAGCAAGCAGGGATTCCCATATATTTCCCTCTTCCATTTCACCGTCTCCAAGTATTGCATAAATTCTGTTTGTTTTTGCATCAAGCTTTGATTCCAGGGCGAATCCAATGGCAACTCCCAGGCCCTGCCCCAGTGAACCTGTAGAGGATTCTACCCCTGGAATTCCCCTGTGCACATGCCCCTCAAGTTTTGAATTTATTTTTCTGAAACCGTCCAGAAGTTCTACCGGAAAATACCCGCGAAGGGCAAGTGCTGCATATACTGCAGGGGATGCGTGCCCCTTGCTCATTACCAGAATATCCCTGTCCGGGTCATCCGGTTTTTCAGGGTTTATATTCATCTCCTTAAAATAAAGGGCTGTAATCACATCGGCAATGCTCAGTGAACCTCCAGGATGGCCACTGCTTGCACTGTAAACCATTTTTATAATTTCCTTCCTAATTTTCCTTGCAGTCGTAGCAAGGTCATTGACAGTATAGCTTTCCATCAATTATCCCTATTGTATTAACTATACGCTTAAAAATGTTTTTAAATACCAAAAGCAACAACGAAGTATCCGCCTCTGGCTGAAGGAACAAAATGTAGCCCGGTTGGTATCCATTTGCATCAGTGTTCAAAATATTAATAGTACATATCAATTTCATTATGTATTTCTATAATATTTTTATATGTGAATTTCATTTAAAATAATTATAATTTCGAGAGCCTGTCAAAAACTAGTTTACTCAGTGAGTCTTCTTTCATTATAAAATCAATATACTCTTTAACATCTTTTTTAGTTATTTTATGTTCCATACTCACATATATCTATTATAAATTTATTTAAAAATATTTCTATTGCGTCTATGGCAATTATATAGAGTTAGCGAAATGATTTTTTTGTTGAATTTCCTGTTCATAACACTGGATTAATGAGAAATTATTATTGGCGAATTGAAAAGGGATTGGTGAGGACAATGACAGTACGAATAAGGCCAAAACAGAAGAGAAATTTGTCAAGTTTAGAATTTTCGGGCTCATGCCAGGTAAAATGTATACCCCGGCATAAAGTCTATTTATATCTGAAATATTACACTTTATGATCAGAATGGGCAGTGATGTATATGTAGCAGATACAGCTGTAATTATCGGGGATGTAACCATTGGTGACAATGTTACAATAATGGATTCAGCAGTAATACGTGGAGATGAAAATGCAATTAAAATAGGCGACAACAGCAACATCCAGGACAATGCAACAATACATGTGAACTTGCAGTACGGAACATTCATAGGAAAAAATGTATCCATAGGGCACAATGCTATTGTCCACGGAGCCACAGTAGATGATAATGTGCTCATCGGAATGGGAGCCATAGTGCTGAATAATGCCCACCTGAAATCCGGCACAGTTGTCGCTGCCGGGGCAGTTATACCGGAGAATTTTGAATCTGAAGGCAACTGCATGATAGCAGGGATACCAGGAAAGGTAAAGAGAACAGGGGATCAGTATTACACCATGGCCTACCTCAACTCTCTGGAATATATAAAGTTAAATGGGGAGTTCAGGGCAGGAAAATACGAAATAATGAAAGGAAAGATGCATGAATAAATACATGGAAGGATTGCTGTCTGCAATATCCTTTTTTACCATAATACCAGTAAGGGGAAATCGTGAAATAAGCAGAAACACTATGTATTTTTTTACGTTTACTGGACTTATTATTGGTCTAATAGCCGGGATTCCATACCTGATACTGAGGCCATATAGCCCCCTCATTGCATCAGCGGTTTCTATAGCGCTCGTCCTCCTCCTGTACGGCTTCAATCATCTGGATTCCATAATGGATTTCGGCGATTCTGCCATGGTGAGGGGCATAGAGGCAAAACAGCGTGTCATCAAGGATAAATATACAGGTTCTGGTGGCATTGGAATGCTGTTTGTCATATACATCCCTTCCATAGCCTTTCTCACCTATTTCAGGCCAATGTCCGGTTTCCTTATTATTATAGGGGGAGAAATTGTGTCAAAATACGCAACACTTATTTCAATGTATAATTCCAGGCCATTCGGTGAAGGCCTCGGCAAAATGTTTATAGGGAAAATAAGCAATAATGCAATATTTTTTAATATAATACCTGTAATTCTTGTAGCCCTATTCAATCTATATTATATTGCAGCAACAGCTATGGTAATAATACTGGCATATGCCCTAAAGTCTGCAATGGAAAAGTTTTATGGCGGATTAAACGGCGACCTGATTGGAAGCATAGGGGAAATATCCCGGCTGCTTTTCTATGCCATGGCATTTATATTTGCAGCCTCAGGGTTAAGCCTATTTCTTCTTTAGCTTTATGGAAATCATCTGGTCATATTTCAGGTTATACTTAATTTTTTTATTTCTTATCTCATGGGCTACCTTTTCCGTAAGCCCCTCTATTTCTTCCGAGATAATGTTCCTGTAAATAGTCAATTCCTTTTTATCCTGGGGGAATATCATTTTGAATCTGGTATTTTCCCTTCTATATCCAAAAGGTTTCCTGTTTTTCCTTATCTCTTCCATATTTAATTCCAGCAATATATCGTCAAACTGTTTCTCCTCTGGGTTCAGTTTTGCCTCCCCTTCAATAATTTCCCACATGTCGGGGAAGTATTTTTCTAAATCTTTCCACTGGAAATTTTCCTCAAATATGATATGGCCACTGTAATTTTTCACAAATAGCGATTTATAGATAATACATTAAGTTTTTCTTTACAGTTGCAAATTATTTTAATTTATTAGAAATTATTATATTTTATTGTGCTATAGTGTATAGAATGGTTAACAGGATTAAGGTTATAAATGATGTCGGCGAGCTTGTAACGATATTTCATGCTGCCGATACTGAAGTTAAAAGAAAATTGCTCCTTGATCTTTCCACTGGCTGGATAACAATACAGCAGATAGATGAAAAATATGGCATTGAAGGCAAAAAATCACTGCACTATTTAGACAAGATCAGGATGATAGAGAGCCAGTGGATTACAGGCAACAAAGGACCAGAAAAGGCATACCATACTTACTATACAAACGTGCAGATCAATTTAATAGGTTCAATGACTGATCTTTCAGATATAATATTTGCTACCACAT
>JAKBQO010000122.1 GCA_021835185.1 Thermoplasmata archaeon | reverse complement strand
AGGGCATTGGAGGAGCATAAAAGCAATGCTTTGACACTTAAATTGAGAGAACTTGGCGGCCTGATTCGCGCCTCCGGTGATATGTCAATTGAAAATGGCCACAAACTCATAGAAAAATCCGATGTTAAAGAGGCATTATCGCTTTATGTCCCGGTTGAGGAAAAAATAAAGAAGTACTATGGCAGCATGAATAACGCACTGGGTGAGGAAGCGACAGGTTCCCAGCGTGGAGAATACTATAATTACTACAACAACAGTGAGGACCGGTCATACCAGTGAACTACCTCATGCTAAAGCATAGAGACTTTCTGCTTCATTGACCATACTTTAACTTCACATAGGAGCTAATACTAAGCCATTCAAAGCCGGAGGCAATAATCTCCACAGGCGTAAATTCCCTGCTATCCTCAGGTACAATATAGGTGTTGATGCCTTATGTTTAAGTGCGCCGGTTATTCCACCTATATCTATGGGTTTGATATTATTGTATAAGCCTTGCGGTACATAATAATTATCTCAAAAATGTTTAATTTATTGTTATTTTAAAAATTATTCCATTCGTAGTATTTTAAAATTGTTTAAATATTAATTAATTATAAGATGTTTAACAATTCCAGCAATTCATCCACATCATAAACTCAGTGGCTTTCTTTCTGGTAGAATGATTTGTAATTTTTTAAACCAAAAGCATTAATACATTTTACTTATGCACATTAAATGGCAATTCTACTTTTGTTTATCACTGTATTCGTGGCATTATTCGCAATAATGAATCCAATAGGTGCAGTCCCTATACTGATAACGCTTACAGATGGATACAGTCTGAAAGAACGGAAGGAAGTTATACGTAGAAGTGTGTACATGGCTTCCGGCATGGTTTTCGGATTTATGTTTCTGGGAGTTTATATTTTTGATATACTTGGAATTAGCATTTACGATTTTGAAATAGCTGGAGGCATACTGCTTTTCAAGGTTGGTTTTGATATGCTTCAGGGCAAAACATCAACAACAAAGATAACAAATGCAGAACAGCAGGATTCAGCTGATCGGGAAGGCATAGCTATAGCACCGATAGGAACGCCTCTACTGGCAGGGCCAGGAACTATAACCACAGCAATTATTTACTTCAACAGAGCTGGAATAGACATATTTTCCAGGCTGATGGTAGTTCTAGCAGTAATACTTGTATTAGTCCTGGCGTTTATTATTCTCAGGTATTCCCTTCCCATATTCCAGAAAATCGGGAAGACCGGATCAATAGTAATATCAAGGATAATGGGATTGCTGCTTACTGCTATAGCCGTTGACCTTATTACAACAGGTATCATCCATATTTTTCATGTGTGATAAATTTTCTGGAATAGAAGGCATAACTTAATTCCGTGATGCCTTAGTTAATGGCTGAGTTGTACCGGTTTTAATTATCCCCTGCTATTTGATATACTATAGTCAATAATTTCTATAAACTCATATATAGATGCTATGGCATAGCAACATACGGCGTTTCTCATACGGGGGTGTCTGGACGGAACATTTCCAGAACAGCTTGAAATTGTTCCTTCGATATTTGCCCGGGAGCTGTAGGTTGTGTATATGATGCGTAGGAATAATCGGAAACGAGATATGCAGATACTACTCTTAAAAAACTATTTTCCGAGCCCATAGGTATGTAAGCTAATTTTATCCCGTTCTTTTTTCTGTAAGCATAAAGGTAATTGAGGTCCTTGAGAAATTTTTCTATGTCAGTATATGCGAGTGCGATCTTGTAAATGTCAGGGTTGAATTCTGACATATCTTCTAACAGGGCTGGAACATCATCATTATTATCTCCGTGGAACGATATCATAAGCTTTGAGTTGTTAAACATATTTCTATTGAATGTAAATGATTTAATATCAATATCAATAACCGGTGGGCTGAATTTTAATGCAGTACCATATACCTTCTCTATTTCATTTTTATCTGCAGACCTGAATGTGAATATATAATCAACCTTATGTGAATTTAAATACATAAGCATATCTTCTAGATTTTTCAGGCTCTTATCATTAAAAAGGTCGTATCTGATTTCATAATGGCCCTTGAAATTATCTTTATTTTTGTCAAATTCCAGTTTCATCTGGCGGGAGTCAGGAAAAAACATTGACGTATATATAATGCATGAATTTTCAGGCATAATTGAATATACAACACTCATATAAAATTATATATATAATGCATAGTACGATAAACCTTTTTACATAGAATACTATACCAGAATATGGATATGATAGAAATTAAAAAAGGCGGTGTGTACACAGTTGTTTCATCAAGCGGTGATGACAAGCCGATGATTACTGAAGGCGAATACGTGGGATATGCAATACTTGGTGAGGAAGGTTCCCTGGTTTTAAGAGTAAGCTCGGAGGGCAAGTCAAAATTAAGGCTTATACCTGTTGGAACAATATCATATATCGAATTCGATGAAGAGAATATAGTGTCAAAGAATAAGGAAGATGACAAAGGGAAAACAACATATTTTAATTAAATTTTTAAAATAGCATGATAAATTCTTCCATGAACCCTTATTTTAGAGTAATGGATGAACATCATACACCCACGCAGAATGAATGAGAAAAATCATATGTATCCTTATAACACTTTGAAATCAATAGCTTTGATTTCAAAACACTGAATTATAGCCCTAAAACAATATTTTTATACATATTAAACATAAAATAATATGGCCAGTGATAGACATATTAATTCTGTAATAGTTATAGGCGGGGGCAGTTCCGGAACCAGTATTGCGTATAATCTCGCAAACCGCGGAAAAAAGGTAAGGTTAATTGAAAGAGGGAATATAGCTTCCGGCAATACTGGAAAATCAAGTGCCCTTGTGAGAACAAATTACAGCAATGAATTAATTTCATCACTTGCACTTTATTCTATCAGGGAATTTATGAATTTTGGCAATACTGGATATTCTGGTTTTACAAAGACAGGCATGGTATTCCCGTTTAATGGCTCAAATGCTTTGGAAGCCAGCAAGAATTTTAAAATGTTGAAATCCCTTGGAATTAATGAAAAAGAAATTTCTCTGAAAGAAGTTAAAGAGTTTTTTCCGGATATAAGTACAGAAGGTTATGATTATATTTTATACGAACCGGATAGTGGGTATGCTGACCCGGTTGCCACTTCCAATGCATATGCATCGGCTGCAAAGAACCTTGGTGCAGAGATAGTTACCGGTAAATCAGTCAAAACCGTTTCTTCTGATAATAGTGGGGCTTATGTGGAAACCTATAAGGGGGAGAAATACTCTGCGGATGCCATAGTTCTCGCAACTAATACATGGACAAATGACTTGCTCCAGAGGTCAGGTGTTTCCAGTGCAGACCTTTTGCCTATATATGCTTCGGTACATGACACAATATATCTCAGAAGGCCTGAAGAATATACAGGAATAAAGCCTACATTATGGGATCCGCAAAATTCATCATATTACAAGATGGAGGGAGCTTCCATAACTGCCATAGGAAGCCTTGACCCTGCTATAGACACAAGAGAATTTGACCCGGATGGAGATATTGAAAACCACATAACAGATGAGTATATAGAACAGTATCTCGGAAAATTAACTGATAGGCTGCCTGGAATGGCTAATGCTTCTGTAATCTCAACCGTTTCCGGGTTATATGATATGTCACCAGATGGGCAGGCAATAATAGATTCATTGGCAGGAATAGGGCTTGATAATGTATATGTATGTGCTGGCCTGAGCGGGCACGGATTTAAATTGTCCCCTGCATATGGGAGAATAGTGGCGGATATGTTGACGGTGAATGAGCCGGAAAAAGCATTATTTGACTGGCGCAACTTCTCTGCAAGCAGATTTAAAAGTAAAAAACCCATTAAATCTATGTATTCAGGGATAGGCACTATATATTAACTTTATAGAGAATAAAATCATAGCTATTATTATATTTAGAAAGCCATCGGAGGGATTCGATCCCCCGACCTGCTGATTACAAATCAGCCGCTCTACCATGCTGAGCTACGATGGCGTAATTAGTGTATTAAAAATTATTATATAAAATTTCTATTTATTCGAAAAATAAAATTAAAATTTTATTCCTGGTGGTTGTATGCTTCCATTACATATTCAGCGAACTGGTCATCAGGATATGCCCCTGGAAAAGTCACATCATCATTTATTACTATGTGTGGGACAGCAGAAACTCCCGCGTCTGAGGCTTCCTTGTCAAATTCCAGGGACTCTATCATCTCGCTCTTTATGTTTTTGTTCATCAGAGCAAATTTATGAGCGGTTATAACAGCCTTAGGGCAATACTGGCATGTGGGGGTTACGTAAACCTTAATTGTAATCGGTTTGTCTATTTTTGATATAAGGTCAACTGCTTTTTTAGAAACGTCGGCTTCTCCAACAGACACATTTTCAAGGTCTTCAATTAACGAACCGAATTCATACCCTGATGGAATTCCGTAGTATATTATCCTTCCATCCTTATCGTCGTGCCTGGCTACTATTGTTGCAGGATATTTCTCAACACCATATTTTTCTACCATTTCCTTATCTTTTTCGTAGACATATTTGACAATGTTAATTTTGTCAGATAATGCGCCAACTTCATCAACAAGGGAAATGGTATCCTTGCAATACTTGCAATCGCTACTTTCTGATGTAAATACAACCAGATCAACAGTGTTTTTTAATTTTTTATCGAAATCTTCCCTAAGGAATTTTGCATCCTCTTCTCTTATTAAACTCATAATTATCTTTTTGATATTTTATTAAGTTATAAAAACTTTACTGCACAAATATGTATAGTTATATAATAATGTACCGGCAGTTATTCTCCTATAAAGTGCGGAATTAACTGGTTGATGCACATTATCTATGCTTTCAGGTTTATACATTATTCCGTCCATATTTAGAATTCTTATATGGTACATTC